>DTXE01000082.1 GCA_012962595.1 Syntrophaceae bacterium
TGGCCATTTCATAATCATTAGATATGCCCATGGAGAGTTCGCCAAGTGTGACATTCCTTATTTCACTGGATACTATCCTATCCCTTAGCTCTCTTAAGGCCCTGAAATAGGGGCGGGTTCGCTCAGGATCATTGAAGTAAGGGGGCATGGTCATCAAACCCTGGATTGAGAGATTCTCCATCTTATTGGATATCTGAGAGATTAAGGAATGGATCCCTTGAGGACTTACGCCAAATTTGGATTCCTCACCAGAAACATTGACTTGAATCAATATCTTTACAACAGTACCAAGCCTTTTGGCCTGTTTATTCAATTCCTCAGCCAGTCTCAAACTATCTACTGATTGGATCATATCAAAAAGTTTTACCGCATGTTTTGCCTTATTGGTCTGAAGGTGACCTATCATGTGCCATTGAATGTCATGGTCAATTTGAGCAATCTTTTCTTTCGCCTCTTGAACATAATTTTCGCCCACAATAGTAACTCCAGCCTTAATGGCCTCCTTTATTTTGGAGGGGTCCACAGTTTTAGTGACGGCTACCAACTTAATATCTTTTGGCTCTCGACCCACTTTCAAGGCAGCCTTTCTTATAGTTTCCTGTACCTTAAAAAGGTTGGATGCAATATCTGACATTAAAGTCTCCCTTCCTTACTCTTTAATCAGCCTTGATCGTTCGGTAAGCATACATCGATTCATGACCACCTTTATACCTGCCTTGGCCAGCATTTCCGCAGCCTGTCTATTTTCTATCCCCAGTTGCATCCAAAATACCTTAGGCTTAACCTTCAGGGCCTCCTCTGCATGCGGCATAATCTTATCCGAGGCCCTGAACACATCTACTATGTCCACAGGCTCCTTCACCTGTGTTAAATCCTTATAAGCCTTCTCACCCAGAACCTCCTCCAATCTAGGATTTATAGGAATAATTTTATATCCCTTTTCCTTGAGGTATTTGGGAACAAAGTAAGCAGGTTGAGATTCTTTATTTTTAATACCAATTACCGCCATGGTGTTACAGCTCTCTAAAATCTCCTTGATTCCTTCATCGTCGGTTATAATGTTAGTTTGCCATTTTGGATCACTACCCATCATCTACTCCTAGCCCTTAATTTTTCCATAATACTTATAACCCTTTTTAACCAAGAAATATAGTTCTCCTGGCTGCTTCATATAACCCGCAGCCAGCTCTGCATAACGCCCACTTCCCCAGAATAAGTCAGCCCTACCAGGTCCCTTTATGGCTCCGCCTGCATCCTGATTCATAACAAACCTGGAAAATTTTTCCCACTTTATAACCTTTCCACTCACATCTATAATGGGCTTTTCTGTGGAAATAAATGCCAGTGCCCCCTTGGGAAAAAGATAGGGGTCGGTTGCTATAGACCGACCTGGGGTCAATGGAACCTCTATATTCCCCAATGGCCCTCTATCCACTATTTCAAAAAAGACATAGCTTTGGTTATGATTGAAAATCCTCTCCATATCCTGTGGTTGATTCTTTAAATAATCCTTTATAGCAGGTATAGAGGCGTCTTCTCTGGATATGATGCCTTCGTCTATCATCAATTTTCCTATACTCCTGTATGGTCTGCCATTGGAGGCTGCGTAGTGAATATTAAGAAATCTACCATCTTGTAGGCGTATACGTCCAGATCCCTGAATTTGTAGCAAAAACCTATCAATAGGGTCAGAAACCCAGGCAATTTCAAGCCCTTTATTAGCTAGTTTATATTGGCAATCAATCTCTTCTCTGCTGAAGTAAGGGATAACATTCCCGTTGTCATAGCGGGCCACAATCTTCTGGCCAGAGAACCTGGGATGGAATAAACTCAAATCGATGGTGATCAAGTCATCAGGCTTACGATAAATGGGATATCTGTACTCGTTAGTCCTAACTAGGCTCCCGTCAAGGATGGGTTCGTAATAGCCGGTATAGGTTACCTTTCCATGTCCATCATCTCCTACCGACTTATAGAAGTAGAAATATTCCTTTAATCTACCATTAAATACTTGAGAGGTATTTATGTTGTCCAGCAAGTAAAGGAAGGCCTGCAGGGATTCAACTAGATATTCCGCCGAGAATTTATGGCGACCGAAGAAAAAATTCCTTTCTTTAGGTATCCTTTCAAGGTACTCTACACTCCTTTCTATAGCTATCTTCAGAGAATCTATAGGCATATCATCCCTTATGAACGGAATTTTCCTCTCCGGAAGTAGAATTAGGCCTCCATCCTTTCCTATTTCAGGCTGAGGAGGACAGCCCCAAAGGGAGAGGACAAGGATAACAACTATTATCGGCCCAAGGAGTTTTCTCATGTTGATTCAACCAAAATCTTACCTGAGTTTGTCGACCACTAAAGGTCACTACCGTAAGTAATCATTAAATAATTTTTAGCATTTAGTAAATGATCTGTCAATTTTTCTAATGTCATCTCTGGTTCACCATATGAAACCATCATGGCCCTTCGGGCCACAAAGAA
>DTXE01000083.1 GCA_012962595.1 Syntrophaceae bacterium
ATTGATGGAACACTTTTTCTTGTGCTTTCTCACGAGTCGAACAGGTATTCAACAATAGAACATCGGCTTCTTCTGCATTATCAGCGAGTTCCATGCCATCATTTTGGGACAACCTGCCGCCCCCTTTTTCCCTTTACCCTACCTTCTGACCAGGCTGGATTCGGGGGATCACTGGGATTGTCCAGGGACTGAGCTGGTTGATCACCGATATCTCCAGGGGGCAGACGTCAATAGGAATGGTTAGGGCAAAGTGTACTGCCTTTTCGATAGCTTCGGTAGTCATCAACCTCGATGCATCAATATTTTTAAGTTTTCCCGTCAAGGCTGTGTTGGTTACTCCAGGGAGGATAGAGGTTACTTTAATCCCCAGGTGGCGTGTTTCCCAGAATAGACCTTTGGTGAAAGAACGAAGTCCCACTTTGAGAGATGTATAAACTAGAAAATTTTTTGGGGGTGGATCTACCAATGTAGACCCCGATACTAGATTGATAATGGTACCTCCTCCTAGGCGAATCATGTGGGGCAACACTAACCGGGTGCACATGACATATCCAAAGAAATTGGTGGAAATCAGGTTCTCAATGTCTTCCAGAGGCTGTTCCCAAAAGGGGTATTGAGAAGAGATCCCCACACCGTTAATGAGCACATCAATCTTGCCAAACTCTCCCATTACCTTATCTACCAAAGATTCCAGGTCCTCTCGCTTGCTGGCATCTGCCTTAAGAGGCAACACAGTGGTTGAGGTAGACTGCCGAATCTTCTGTGCTATCTCATTGAGTCTTGCTTCATTTCGTGCAGCGATGGCTAGCTTCATTCCTTCCTTAGCTAAGCTATTAGCTAGGGCCTTTCCGATACCTCCACTGCCACCAGTAATTAAGACGGTCTTATCCTTTAGATTCTGCATATTGTTCCTCCTATATCATACATGGTACAGTTTACGGAGCGAAAAGGATCTTTTCACAGTCATCCCAAATTTCTATAATATCATCAACCTTTCCACATTCTTGCCCAATATTTGTGCCTTCTGTCTCTCAGTTATGTCTAATCCATTGATGGTCTCAATCGATTTCAATAAGTCCATATTTGCGGGATAGTCACTTCCCCAGAAAATGCGTTCTATGCCCATTACCTCTATAGTACACATGATAGCAGATGGAGAAGCTGATCCACTGATGTCTACGTATATCCTTTTTAAATAATCACTGGGCATTGCAGAGATATCCCTGACCAATATTCTCTTTCTAAGCATCCTGTAAGTGGTATCCAATCTCTCCTTGATAAAGGGCATTACCCCCCCAAAGTGGGCAAAGACAAATTTTAAGTCAGGAAACTCCTTAAAGACGCTAGACATTATCAATTTTCCTATACACATGGTAATATCAAAAACGAACTCAATTACTGGAGTTAGTAAGGGATCCACCACCCTTCTAGAGCCTATAGGATTGTTGGTAGTAGCATGCACGAAGATAGGAAGATTATATTCTGATACCTTTTCGTATAGGAGGTAGAACCTTTCATCATCGAGGTAAATACCATTATAACTAGATGCCAGGGATATACCCTTTAATCCCAAAATATCCCTAGCCCTTTTTAGCTCAGTTATCATGTGTTTTTCATCAAATAGAGGCAAAAGGGCCGTACCCAAAAATCTCCCGGGATATCTTTTGACTATTTGGCCTATGGCATCATTATAACTTTTGGCAACATCTACCTCACCCATCTTGCCTTTCAAGACCACATCCGTTGTGGGATAGGTGAGTATCGCCAGATCAACACCAGTAGTATCCATGAATTCCAACTGTCTTTCTATGTTTCCCCAGTCTTCAGAATAGAAAGAGGCCTGTCGAATAATCTCCTTGGGCAAATAGTGGCTATGAGCATCGATTATTGGGTCTTTACTCACTTTTTATATTCTTCCTCTATGATCTTCTTAATCCTCTGCATATTTTCTACCGAATGTTTGTTAATGAGATTCACAACCTGGTCATCGGTGTACTTGGCCTTGGGATCCATCTCAAATTCCTGAATCCACGTCATCTTCACACCATCAGAGACGTTCTCATACAGCCACTTAAGCTTCATATACTTGAAGGGAAACTTGGGCTCTTCCCTCTCAGCAGTGCATTGATAATGCTCCTTATCCAAAACACGGGAAGAACGCCAGGTATGCCCTTCCTTGTTGGTTAATTGGAAGGTGATCTTATTTCCCTCACGTTTTAGGATCTTGGCCTGCTTGTACTCTTCAAATAGTTCTGGCCACCTTTCAATGTCGTTGGTTACATCAAATACCGTATCGTAGGGTGCCTTAATCAATATGGAATTCTCTGTACGTGCCATCCCTCTCTCCTTTCTAAATTTATTTTTGCATTTTGAATTATTATTCAATTATGGCTACTGCCCTTACCCAGCTTGCACTTGCCCCTTTAATTTTTATAGGAAAACATGCCACCTTAAAGCCATAGGGTCTGGGAATCTTATCTAGATTGGCCAATCTCTCTATGTGACAATATTCTTTTTCTCTACCGTAAAGATGTGTGGGCCACAGATAACGATTATCATGAGTCTCAAAAAAATCTTGAAACATTAAGTGAAAAGGTCGGTCAAGACTATAGGCATCAACCCCAATTATCTTCACACCCTTTTTAAGGATAAATGCAAGGGCCTCTTTGCTGACCCCTGGAAAATTACGGAAGTATCCTTCTTCCCCCCAGTATCTATCTGCCCCTGTCCGGATAAGCACAATATCTAATGGCTCTATCTCATATCTAATTTTTTGCAATGCCTCCTTTATGTCCTGTTGGGTTATAAGTTCCCCTCCCCTTTTGTGAGAGAAGTCCAATACCACGCCATTACCGTAACACCATTCTAAGGGAACTTCCTCGATCATTTTGGCCCTTTTGCCTTCCGATCTGCTTCCAAAATGATATGGTGCATCCAAATGGGTGCCTGTATGGACTATGGCACTAACCCGCTCAAGGGCTAGGAATTCCTTATTGGGAAATGACCTGCGGGTAATCCTTCTCTTACCTGTGATATATCCCAGTACGCCTTTGATATTTGCCCATATCCCTCTTCTTCTTGAAACCGCTACCCTCCATCCTAAGCGATCTCCTCCCTTACCATGATCCAATCTGTTTATCCTTACGGGAAAAGGCTCAAAGGCTGTATCATCAATGGGAAGGCTAAGATCTATGATCTGCAATATACTCCCTATTTCACCCTATGGTGTACTAACTCCACCACATCACCTATGGACTGATTTTTTGTGATTTCTCCATCGTCAATCTGAATTCCAAATGCCTTTTCTAAGGCCACCGTCATCTCTACGATCTCCGTAGAATCCATTCCCAGATCATTTTCCAGGTTTGCATGGGGTGTAATCTCTCCGGGTTTTACATTAAGTAATTTAACCATTATCTCTCTTATCCTTTCCTCAATATTCATTAAAGTACCCCCTAATTTTGTAATCCTAGTTAAACTACCTTTCAGCCCCCGGCAATAATAGGGAATACATTTAAGGTATCCCCATCCTTCAATTCAAGATTTGGCAGATTCTTGACATCCAAGATCTGACCATTAAGGAGCAAGATACAGCTATTTCCAATATCAATACCCAGTTGTTGTTGACATTTCTCCAAAACTTCCACCAGATTATTAACCTCTAATTGAATTTGGTGATTGCCTATCTTCTTCCCAAGAAGTGGGAGATTTACACTGATCTTAGCCACGGTCCACCCTTTCTACCGCTAAAACGGCATTGATACCTCCGCGGCCCCGAGAGATAACCAAAGCCCTTTTAACCTCTTTAGACCTACTCTTATGGGGAACATAGTCCAAATCGCATTCTGGATCACTCACTCTCAAATTTATGGTTGGAGGGATAAGGGCATTTTCCATAGCTAGAAGGGTAATGATAAGGTCAACAGAACCTGATGCACCTAGGAGATTCCCAAACATGGATTTGGGTGCACTCACAGGAGGGATTTGTGAGCATTCACTAAAGACCTTTTTGATTGCCTTGGTTTCACTTACATCTCCCCATCTGGTAGCTGCTCCATCTGCACAAATGTAATCTATGTCACATGGAGGGTAGCCGGCCTCACTTAAGGCCAGTCTTATGGCCCTTATGAGTCCTGTGCCATTAGGATCAGGTTCTATGCGATCAAAACCATCGGAGGTTACACCTAGGCCCGTTATAAGGGCGTAGATATAGGCACCTCTTTTCCGTGCATGTTCTATGTCTTCCAGAATCAATATGCCAGCTCCTTCACCGATGACAAAGCCATCTCGAGATTTGTCAAAAGGCCGATAAGCGCATTGGGGATGTTCATTTCTGGTTGAAAGAGAGCCATAGGTACTACAACACAGAAGGGCATAAGGGGTAATTGGGGCCTCTGTGCCCCCGGCCAAAGCGATATCTACCTTGCCCTTTTTGATTATGTTGGTAGCATAGTCTATAGCCATAAGAGAACTAGCCCTATCGGCCACCACTGTTTTACTATATCCTTTTATCCCGTAGTAAATGGAGATTTGACCCTGAGGGGCAGCAGGGAACCAGGCACTGGCCAGATAGGGGCTTACACCATCCCTTCCTTCTATGTAAAGGTCTCGTAGTTCAGTCTCTGCGTACAGCCACCCGCCCAAGGCATTACCCATAAATATACCTACTCTCAAAGGATCTTCCTTGGATAGGTCTAAGTTTGCATCCTTTAATGCTAGATCAGCTGCTATTAAAGACATATGGGAGAAATCATCTATCTTTCTCAGTAACCTAGGGGAGAAATTGCTATAGGAGTTAAGGTCTTTTATCTGCCCGGCAATCCTTGAAGGATATCGAGAGGCATCAAATCTATTGATTGGGGAAACAAAGGATTTTCCTTGCTTAATGTTATTCCAAAACACTTCCTTTCCAATACCACAGGGCGCAACCACACCTACACCGGTAACGGCTACCCTTTTCATTATTCTGCCCATCTCCTTAAGATTATTGAGGAATGAATACCTGAAAAGCCACTACTAGTCTTAAGTATGTGGTTTACCTGCATCTGTCGACAGGTATTGGGGATATAATCCAAATCACACTCTGGATCAGGAACCTCCTGATTTATGGTTGGTGGTAAAATACTTGTTTCAAAGATGAGGGCACAGGCCACCAATTCCACACTGTTGGCGGCCGCCAACGGATGGCCTATCATAGATTTTAGGGAGCTTATAGGAATACTGTAGGCATCCTTGCCAAAAACCGACTTGTAGGCGTTGGTTTCAAATATATCATTCTGTTCGGTAGAACTCCCATGGGCATTTATATAATCTATATCTTGAGGCAAAATCCTTGCATCTTCTAAGGCCAAGCTTATACAATCTGCCATGGCTGTACCATTAGGGGGTAAGTCGGTCATGTGGAAGGCATTGCAGCAGGTCCCAAAGCCAGTCACTTCACAATAGATGTGGGCACCTCTTTTTAAGGCGTGTTGTAGTTCTTCCAGCACCAGAATGCCACAACCTTCCGAAAGGACAAATCCATCACGCTTACCATCAAATGGCCTGGAGGCAGCTTGTGGCTCACTGTTGCGGGTAGAGAGGACATTGATTACATCAAAGGCACCAAAGGTTATGGGGGTTAAAGGGGCCTCGGCTGCACCAGCAATCATTACATCTGCATCTCCACCCTGGATGACCTCGTAGGCAAAGCCTACTGAGTCTGTCCCTGCTGTGCAACCCGTGGGAACGGTGGTACAGATGCCTTTGAGATGGTACCGGGAAGATATCTCGCTTGAGGGTGTATTAAACATGGATGCATCATACAAATAGGGCCTCACCTTGGCAGGATCAATGGGCTCTTTTCCATTATTGGTAACCCTTACAAACTCCTCCTCCATATATCTAGTACCACAGATGGCGTTAGCCAAAGAGACCCCAACCCGATTTTTGTCTCCTGAATCTAAATCGAGTTTTGCATCCTCAATGGCCATCTTTGCCCCTGCGATGGCAAATTGGACATATCGATCCATTCTGTTTACCTCTTCATGTGTAAGGCCAAAGACAAACGGATCAAAATCAACTACCTCAGCGGCGATCTGGCTTTTGAACTTTGAGACATCAAAGGCAGTGACCCTTTTGACTCCTGATCTACCTGAAATCATTCCCTGCCAAAAATGTTCTTTACCCAGACCGTTTGGAGAAATTACACCCACTCCGGTGATGACAACCCTTCTTCCCATCTCCATCCGCCTCCTTATCAAACTCGGGTTACCCTAAACCTAATCTTTCCCGCATCGGGACAGGTAACCTTTGCCAGTGAATTTTTATTTTCCTCAAAGGGATATTGGGCTCCAAAATTTAGGGCAAAGAGAACGGGAAATAGGGAATGATAAGCAGCCCCACAGAAACCATCCGGTGTCCTCAATCCAGTAAATTCAAAGGAATCCCCCTTCTTATAGTGGTAAAAACACTTTCCTTCTGCCTCCTCCACCGTAACCAGCATTTTTTTGGGACTAGGGGTAGGGGGCTTCTCTCTCTTTTTTATCTCCGGATTTCCCTGCTTATCGAGAACCTCCGAGAGGAATGTTACCTTTCCTTCATCGGGGCAGGTGGTATGAATGGCACGGGTATTTTCTTCCCATGGAAATTCTGCCCCAAAGGTCAAGGCATAAATACAGGGAAAGATAACACCTGCTGCCCCTTCACAAAATCCTTGAGGAGCCTTGGTAAAGTCTTCAAAGATAAATTGATCACCTTCCTTACATCCCCTGTGACATTCGCCCCTTACCTTTTTGACAGTGACCCGGATCTTTGGAAATTCCATAATTCTTTTTCCTCCTTTAATTTTTCATCTTTTTTAAAACCTCATGTGAGGTAAAAAAAATCCCTGTCTTTTCCACCTGATGAACCATCTCGACCACTGTTTTATTCAATGGGGTGGGTATCCCTATCTCTCTTCCCAGGGCTACGATTTCCCCATTAATATAATCAATTTCCGAGGGCCTCCCCCTTTGAATACTTTGGAGAATAGACCCATAAAGTGGCTCTTTGCTTAAACCTGTCATAATCTGGGAAAAAAGACTTCTCCCCTGATCCATAGGTATGGAAACAAGATCTCGTAGCCTTTCTTCTGGGAATGTGGGGAGAGAGTGCAATCTAATTGCGGCCTTATCAACAACCTTTAAGCCCTCAGCAAGTAATCTGATGCTAAGTTCGCATAGCTCCAGGTTTTTGAAGGTTTCCTGCATGCTTTTCCCCACTAATGCCGGAAGACAGTTGTTGAGATTGATGAAGATCTTAAGCCATTTCATCCCCTTTATGTCCTGGGAGATGTGGGTGGTGAAGGCTTTATTCATCAGGTGGGCTATAGCCTCTACCTGGTCATCATTCATACCAAAGGCTTTGCCTATAATTAGATCACCTTCAAAATTATGGATGGCCTCACCAGGACTTATATATGTTGCACCAAACATCACCACACTGCTTATGATGTTCTCAGATGGAACAATCTCTGACAGAAACTGATCGGCCCTTATACCGTTCTGCATGGTAAGGATTGAGCAATCTTTCATGAAAGAAAGATTATGGCTTGCGGCCTCAATGACATCCTGGGTTTTCACTGCCATAATTATAAGATCAACATTTTCCCTGAGTTCAGAGACAACCGGTAGTAAAATACCCCTTTTCCCTCTGACACCATGGAGAATCAATCCCCTTTTGTTAAGGACTGCAACCTGTCCTTTACGCGCCACCAGAGTGACAGGTGTATCCTTGGTGGCCAGATAACCTGCCACAAGCGACCCAATAGCTCCAGATCCAATAACCGCCACTTTCATGTGTTTCCTCATAAAAGAAAAGATGGCTCATTTTGCAACCCCAAACGCACCTTAGTTTCTTCTAAAGGGATTCCATTCATATCCCATCCGTGTAATTGATAGTACTCATTGAGCATTTCGTTAAAGCCCTCTTCCATCAGTTTCAGATCCTTTTCTTCTTCGGTTAGGCCATTTGACCACCTAATGGGCTCAAAGTATCTTTGAGGAAGAAAGTCATCTTTTCTGGTTATTCCCTCTCTCACCAAAAACATCCTTTCTATATTGGTGATTCTTTCTCCTATTTCAAAGACATCCCGAGCCGTTAAATCGAGGCCTATGGCCAGATTTGCCATAGAGGCTAATGTTTCAAAATCAAAGACTCCAGGTAAGCAGTGAAAGGCCAATAATTTACATAATCCCAGGGCGTCGAATAAAGAAAGATAAGACTCCCACCACCAGATAACCCTGCCCTTGCCTTTGTAAGAGAAGGGATCGGAGGATACATATCCTCCATATATCTCTCTCAATTTATCCTCTGGGAAGCTAAAGGCCTCCCAGGTAGGTCGGCTTCTCAAGTGGTCAGAACCCCTGGTGGCTACTGCGTTGCCTAAGGCATATGCCGTGATATACCTTAAATCTACGGGATCGGATTGAGGCAGATATTTTGCCCAAGAAACATAGTTACCTGTTTCCTTACCCAACTGCCTTACCACCTCCTTGGCCCCAAGGGCCAAAAGGTTTCCCAGACCTTCCCTATGGGCAATTTTGTGGATTAAGTCCATAATCATCTCTTCATCACCCCAGGAAAGCCTTATTCCTTGAGTGACTTCCTGGTCGATAATGCCCGAGGTGAACAACTCAATCATCCAGGCGATCATGTTGGATGTGGAGCTGGCATCCAATCCATAGCGATTAATAAGGTCATTTATTTTGAGGATGGCCTCAAGGCTATTAATGCCCACTAATGGGCCAAAACCTCCCAGAACGGAATACTCTGGGCCTTCACTCTTTATGCCTTGAAAATGTCCTTTTGTGATAGAATACCTGTGCTGGCAGGCAACGGGGCAGGAAAAACAACCGGACTTACCGCTATAATATTTCTCCTTTAGGTTCTTGGGAGAGATATCCTTATTGTTTTGAAAAGTGAGAGCTAGGCCGTTATAAGTTCTTCCCATACCAATGTTGTTATTAATGACATCGAATAGGTGGGCAGTACCGAATTCCTTGAGGTACTCAATGAGGAACTCCTTGCCTAACTTCTCATGGATATCGGTCATCAATTGGCTAAAGGCTTCCTCATGTACTGGCTTCAAAGAGGTGGTGGCCTTGACTGCAATGGCCTTTATCCTTTTTGATCCCATGAGGCATCCCATGCCACATCTTCCAGCAGCATTTTTCTTGCGATGTATTATGCAGGCAAAGCGGACTAAATTTTCTCCTGCTGGACCGATACAAAGTGATTGAACACTGGAACCATGCATTTCCTTCAGAATCTCACCAGTTCTTATGGCATCCTGGCCCCATAAATCATGGGCATCCTCTATGGTAATTTCCCCCTCATTTATGAGGATGTAAATGGGTCTTTCAGAGGCACCGGTAACCACTAAATGATCGACGCCTGCCTTTTTCATAGCTGCCCCAAAATGGCCACCAATATTGGAATCTCCTAGGAGTCCTGTTTCGGGAGACTTGCCAGATATGGTACATCTGGCGAAACTTATACCCTTTAGTCCTGTCAAAAGCCCTGGTCCAATAATTAGTGGATTTTGGGGACTTAAGGGATCAGTTGCTGGTTTGGTATGATTGAAGAGAAGATAGGAGTTTATTCCCCGGCCACCCAGAAACTTCTGGGTCAGCTCCTGGGGAATGGTCTTCATTTCCACACCCTCAGTGGTTACATCTAAATAGGCAATTCTTCCAGTGTGAAACATATCTATGATTCCATGTCTTTTGGTTGATATGGCTTGTAGTTAAACCCCACATCCTTGAGTAACACCACCATCCTTTCTAAGAAGGGTTTGGGGACTTCTGAGAAAAAGGCCCGAATTATGTCTTCTTCCTCAACCAATTGTGAACCTCTCTTTTTGGCATTAATCTCAGCCTGTCTGCCAGCCATCTTTTCAGCCACCTTACGGTGAAAAAGGGGCATTTTGCTAATCATGAGCTTAAATTTTCTGTGAACCTCACCATCCCACTTCATAGTGCCTTTCCTTTAGACGTACAATTCACCTCTTGTAGCAGCCGCTTCAAACCGGGGGATATTGCCCACAAAATCTTTAACGCACAGCTTGACTAGTGGCGAATAGTTACTATCCATTATCCTCCTTATCCTTTGGGGTTTGAAGAATTCCTTCATACACCAGGCCCCCAGTCTGCCTAGCTCATCCAGTGATAGGTATTTAGTAGGAACAACCGGGTGGTGAAAATCCCACATTCTGAGGTCCATATTTTTAATATCTACTTTTCCCGCCCTAATTGCCCTCTTCCAAATGGGAGAGCCTGGTACAGGGGTTACAAACTGTAGGGCAAATATGTCTGGGTCGATCTTATCAGCAAAGGAGAATCTCTTTTTAATGGTCTCCTCATTATCATTCTCAAAACCGATCAGGAATGTTCCCACAGTAGCAATATCTTGGTTACGGAGTCCGTCAATGGTCTCCTTTATCTGGGAGACAGTCACCCCCTTACCCAATCTTCGCAATTCCTCATCACTTGATACCTCTATGCCCACCAGACCCATAAACATGCCTGCTTTCTTCATCAGTGGAAACAGGTCTACCTGTTTTACCCAGTCATCAGCCCTTCCCAGAATTACCCAATTTATTTTAAGCCCGCGTTCCAAGATCTCATTGCATACCTCCTCCACTATCTCTTTCCTCACATTGAAGGCATCATCCTGGAATACAACGGTTTTAACACCAAATTTCTTTTGGAGCAGTTCAAGCTCATCTGCTATCCTTTTTCCAGAGTGTCCTCTCCAAGAAATAAAATCCTTAGGACTTCGAGGGTCATATTGGCTCCATTCATAGCAGAAGGAGCAACCTCCTGGACATCCTCGGCTGGTTAGAAGCTCACAGAAATGTTTCCAGTAGGTGTGTCCCACATATCTATCCATAGGAAACAGGTCATAAGCCGGCAAGGGAAGGAGGTCTATATCGGGTATAAGTTCCCTATGGGGTCCCACCACAACCTTGCCATTAACCCTTGAGGCCAGACCGGCAATTTGGGCAAATCTCTTACCCTGGGACATAAGTTCTAAAAGGAGTTCATTAAGGGTGAGTTCGGCCTCACCCAGCATGACAAAATCTATATAAGGATAGGTTTGCAATGTCTCTTCATAAAAGGCTGAATACCAAAGCCCTCCAACAACCACCTTAATATCTGGAAGTATCTCCTTGATCCTCTTGGCCGTCTCATTAAAATGCCAGATCACTGCAAGGCCACCGGTGGAATGGAGTATGTCACCTAATACAATTACATCAGGAGAATATTTCTTTACCTCCTCAAGCATCTCTTCATCTTTCATATTTAAGGCCCTTGCATCCAATACCTCTACCTCGGCAGTTCCTTCTTGCCGGATATACGCCGCTAGTTGGGCATAAAATTGATTGGGAGCCTTATGAATGCCATATGTTGACCAGGCCCCTATTGGCGGCATGATAAAGAGAACCTTCATATTTAAAACCCTCCTTTGCCTAAAATAAAAAGCCGAGATCACTATAGTGAATGTCATTAGGGCTTATAGCAAAGGTCACTGTACCACCTCTAGGAAGTTTGGATGAGCACATGCCTTTTCTCAAATCACATGATGCA
>DTXE01000084.1 GCA_012962595.1 Syntrophaceae bacterium
CTCACGCTATCTCAATAAAAAAGAGGAGGCTGTTTTTTCCATTGTCAAGCCCTCTGAATCCAGCAAGACCCTTGACCAGCTTGCTCAAAACATCTTTTTCCTGGTTGAGCGCTTTTCTTCCCTTGATAAAGTCAACGAGATGAACAGTTTTAAACTTCTCGTCCGGCTTTTTGAGGAGCAATGCCTTGTTGCAGATGACGAAAAAAGCGGCGAGAAGCTGGTTACGGCAAAGCCCAATAAAGAAGTTGCTTCCGATTCCCTCCAAAATCCCTCTGATCCGGATGCCGGATACAGTGGCCATAAAGGCAAAGGGTATCAGGTCCAGGTGACGGAAACCTATAACCCGGACTCCTCTGAAGACAAATTGTCCTTGATCACTTATGTTCATGTCGAATCAGCAGACCAAAATGATGCTAACGCCCTGCTGCCAGCTCTTGACAACACCAAACAACGCGAGATGGCTCCTGATGAAGTTTTAGCCGACTCTCTTTACGGCGGTGACGAAAACTGCCGGAAGGCCAAACAGGATTATGGCGCTGATGTTATAGCCCCGGTTATGGGCGGCGGGAACAAAAAAGGGTTGTCTCTCGATGATTTCACCGTAAGTAAACAGGGGAAAATCCTTTCATGTCCCCAAGGCCATGCGCCTGTGACCGTTAAGCACAAGAAAAAGAATTACAGCGCCGCCTTTGCAATCACTGGCTACCACCGGGAAAATTGCCATCGCAGGCACACCTAATTCAACAAGCTCCCTGGCTTCCTTGACAATCAAGTCAATACTCATGCGCTCCACACCCGGCATGGATGCAACCGCTTCACGCTGGTTTTCACCTTCGATGACAAACACCGGATAAATCAGGTCGTTGGTGGTTAAAACATTCTCGCGCATCAGGCGGCGTGAAAACTCATCACGGCGCATCCGGCGCATTCGGGCATTGGGAAAGGAACCAGTGGTAATTGACATGCGCATTCTCTTTTATGGTTAACAGGGCTGGAATTAAGCCATAGGCCACGGTCTGGATGCAAGCAGTGTTTAATGCCATTTTTATTGCACCTGTCTCCTGACAATAATTTCCTCGCCTAAGCGAGGACTCCTGTAGAGATCCTGGCATGGCTATGATGTATTGCTAAATTCGGTCACAATAATTACCTGAATCCGTGACTTCAATGCGGA
>DTXE01000085.1 GCA_012962595.1 Syntrophaceae bacterium
AGGTGACAGAGACAGGTAGCACTATAAGGGCCCATGGTCTTCGGATTATACATGAACTCATGCAGTCCAACACCCAGCTTATCGCCAATAAGAAATCGTGGAAGGACAAATGGAAGCGAGAGAAGATCGAGCAGATTGCACTATTACTTAAAGGGGCGCTGAGAGCGGAAAACATGGTTGGCCTTAAGATGAATGTGCCCAGAAATAAATTGGAGGGGGTGATTAAACTTTTACCTAGCCTCAATGCACCTACTATCGCCAACCTATATCAACAAGAGTGGGTTTCCGTAGAAATTGTAGTGTCGGAGAAGGAGGTCCGAGAACTTATTCCTAAACTAATTAAAAAGGGTGCAGAGGGGATTATTGAATACCCACTTCATAAGGTGATCTAAGTGGATTCTTGACAGTTAAAGCCAAAAAAACTATGCTAATTATTTAGGGCCGTTAACTCAGGTGGTAGAGTATCTGCCTTTTAAGCAGAGAGTCGCTGGTTCGAGTCCAGCACGGCCCAGGTCCCCATCGTCTAGCCAGGCCAAGGACACCGGCCTTTCACGCCGGCAACACCGGTTCAAATCCGGTTGGGGACGCCAAAAAAACCTAGGAGTTAACCCATAGAGTTAACTCCTTTTTGTTTAATGGCCAAAAGGTTTCGTATGGGGCTTTTTAAAAACTTAATGGAGATGGGTTGGGGATTTGAGATTCCGAAATATCCTTGCAATCCATCCACTTATATAGTATGAAAAGCACCCTGAGGACACTAACCATGGTTCTTTTGTTGGTTTGATATGAAAAAAGGGCGACCTATCACCATTATATTTATCTTCCTTATGGCCTTTTTACTATCTGCTTCGGCCTGGGGAGAGAAGACAGGATACCTGATGATTCCTCCCTGCGCCTTTAGGCCCGAACGAGGTGGATATGATTTTGATAGTAGTGGCTTTGCATTATTTC
Source organism: Syntrophaceae bacterium (assembly GCA_012962595.1). GTDB lineage: Bacteria > Desulfobacterota > DTXE01 > DTXE01 > DTXE01 > DTXE01. The sequence goes on from DTXE01000085.1 coordinate 952, forward strand.
AAAATGACGGCAGAAGTGATTGGTTTTATGCCCCGGTTTTTCTCCCCCAAGGTGCTGTTGTTACTGAACTAAGGATGCATTATCTTGATAATTCAAAATCCAATATAGTTTTGTATCTTATATGTCGGACTGGCCATAGCAGATCTCGGGTGATAGCATCTTGCTCCTCAACAGGACAAGGTGCGGACAATTACGGTGATAGCATTAAAGAGGTTGCTAATGCCAACCCTATTGATAACTCCAGGTATCGTTATTACCTTTACTTATATTTGCCTACCACCTTACTTTCCTTATACCAGGTGAGAATCACCTACACCTATTAATAAATCTATGGTTTTTAACCTCCACCCTTTTTGGAGAGTTGACAACCAGCCGAGCATTTGGTATTCAACCTATTCAACTGAATTTCATTATTTTTGGAATGATCATTTTATGGCCACCGCAATTTCATCCCATACCAGACCATCTCCAGAGCGTAAACTGATGGAGCCCATTGAGTCGGTGAATGAGAAAAATATGGGACCTCCAAGTAGGAAAAATGGTCACCACCATGGGGACCATTCTTAATGTGGGGGCCAGCAGGTACCTTCTGGGTCGGAGGAGAATCCTAAAGATGACCGTAGGCCATGAAAGTGGGGTCTTATTCGTTAAGTGGTTTCATTTCAACCACTACATGATAGGCAGCTTTAGGAAAGGAAATTTGGTAACTCTGTCGGGAAAGGTCAGAGGCTCAACTCATGGAGGTCTAATGCCCATAGACGACTCATCTTTGACGAGTTCTTCCTCCTGGAATTGGCCCTAGCACTTAAGAGGAAAGGGATGGAGGCCGGATACACTGGTCATGACCGCCACTCCTATTCCTAGGACCCTCTCCATGACTGTTTATGGTGATCTGGATATATCTATTATAGATGAGCTCCCACCGGGAAGAAGGCCCATTCTTACCAGGCTCTTTCATGTGAAAATAGCTCCTTTATTCGAAGGCAGGAGGGTTTCTTTTTTGCTTTATGCCCTACACTTTAAATTCCAAATCCCACCAA
>DTXE01000086.1 GCA_012962595.1 Syntrophaceae bacterium
ACCATAGTGTGGCGTAGCTGTCAAGAATAAAAGGTGATTGGGCCTTAAGGCAAGTTTTTCCACCAATTGATACCGTTTTGTCGCTTCACGCTCAGGAGAGCGATTGCTCCGTCTCTTAGTGTATGCCGAGCATTTATGTGCTTCATCAACTATTACCATATCGAAGTCCTGTTGCCAGACCCGTTCTCTAACTTCTTCCTGTTTTGCATAGTCAATAGATGTGATTATCTGGTTCTCTTTCTGCCAGATATTAACAACTTGTTGTCTGTCAAGTTCAGCATCGACTATAATAAAGTACTCGTTAAAGAATCTAAGAAGTTCATCCTGCCACTGTATTCTTAAGCTCGCGGGAACTATAATCAAAATCTTTTCGATTGCAGCCCGCATTTTCATTTCTTTAATGAATAACCCAGCCATTATTGTTTTACCTGCTCCCGGATCATCTGCTAAAAGAAAACGAAGGCGAGGTTGAGGAAGCATTTTCCCATATACAGCTTCTATCTGGTGGGGCAAGGTTTGAATACCCGACAGACTAACTGCAAAGTAAGGATCATAAGAGTAGGCATATCGAATACGGTGCGATTCTACTAATAAAGAGAGATGTTCTGAAATTACAGATTTATATTTTTCCTCAAGAATTATCTGAGCTTCTTCTATCTCGTCCTTAGATGCTACTACCTCTTCAAGATGACCATCTATCTTTCGCACCCTTAATTTATAATGCTTTCCTACTTGAGTTATACTTTCGACTACCACAGGCTCGGAAAAATGTGTTGGCAACTTTACTGTTTTATTTAATAGATTTTCCATTTCCATCATTTTTCACCATTTGTACCTTTCTAATTCTTTTCTATGACCGCCAGGCAAAATGTCGCCTATCGTTTTGGGCGTATCTGACGTCCTGCGAAGCAGGATTTGGGCGAAGGCGATAGCCGAAGCCATATAAGCTCTTGTTATATGAAGTTATAGGCGACAATCTCTCATAACCTTGCTTTACTACTTTATTTTTGCTCTTATGTTCATTAATATTAGCAAAAATGCAATTGCTACTGAAATTATAAATTGCCAAGCGGTATTGATTGGAAGGATATCTCGAATTGCAAGCAAAGATAATAGGAAAATAATACCAAATTCTCTAATTTGTTTAAGAAATAAATGGAATAGGTCACGCCTTACACGCACAGGCTCAAGATCATTTACCTTTAACATATCCCTAGCATGGGCATCGAGAAATATGCGGGGGATGTCTGGAATAACCCCTAATAGCTTTTCAGCAGATGGGTAGCGCGCTGAAATATTTTCCTCCTCCATTTCCTTTCTCTTTTTAATCATCTCTTTAGATGCCCCATAACATCTTATTTTGTGTTCTCTTAGTCTATAAAAATTTAAATTATTCTCGCGATTTTTATCGTCAACCACACTTTCACATATTACTCTATCACCTTCTTCACAACCTAACAGCTCAAAAGTGTCAGAAGGTATCCTACATATATTCTTCTCAATATCGGGAATATCGGCTTTACATACTCTGAAGAATTGATATCGTTTTCCGAGTATAGAAGAGATACAATATCGTAGCTTTTGAAACGGAGACAAACGCAATGGATAGATTTCTACAGTAAATTTTTCTTCCTCATCCTTTGGTATTCCAATAGAATTTCTTAAGGTCTGGTCTGCCTTGATGGCGTCCTTACGCTTCTCATTATTATTCTCACGCTTCTGATCAACTACAACCCTACAAGGCACCTTTATTTTTTTGTCAATCTTAGGATGATTGAGAACGAGCACTGCGAATTTGCCAAGGTGTTTTTCTTTTTTGACTGAAGGATGGACAACTACTATATAGTCATCTTCAATTATTCTTTGAT
>DTXE01000087.1 GCA_012962595.1 Syntrophaceae bacterium
TGAGTTCTGAGTGGAACCCATTATTTCTGAGCGAAGATTATATGTGTGCAGTGGGGCACCCATCGAGGTGAGCAGGAAGGGGAAAGCCAGCCCCCGGGCACACACACGAAGTGTGGGTCGGGCTGGAAGGGGTAGGTATTCCCCTTTCCTATCGAACCCGATAGGCGACTATTGAAAGCCGTAAAGCGAAGGAATAATGGGTTCCACTTACAACATCTAACTACCTCTCACTTTTTATTTGACCTTAACTAGACCAAAGGATACATTGTAATAGGAGATGTTGAGTTGAAGGTTTTTGTTATCATTCCTGCCCGGTACCATTCGACTAGGTTTGAGGGTAAGGCCTTGGTCCCCATATCAGGAAAACCCCTGATTCAATATAGTTACGAGCGATCCCTTTCTTCTTCCACAGTTTCTTACGTTGCTGTGGCAACAGATGATGAAAGGATATTTCAGTGTGTGCGCAATTTTGGTGGCAATGCTATCATGACCGGTGCCCACCATAAATCTGGCACAGAAAGGGTTGCAGAGGCAGCCAGTCATCTCTCCCTTCAGGACTCCGATGTGATTATCAATGTGCAGGGAGACCAGATCATCTTTTTTCCTGGCCTTATCGATCAGCTGGCACAGACCCTTAAGGAATATCCCAAGGTTCCTATGGCCACACCTGTTAAAAAAATCATGGATGTCAAGGAAATCAATGATCCAAATTGTGTTAAGGTGACCTTTGACAAAAATGGCTTTGCTCTCTATTTCTCCAGATCGCCTATACCTTTCCCACGGGATAAATCTGCGAATCTTACATATTACAAACATTTGGGAATCTATGCCTATCGAAGGCCATTCCTTAAGAAATTTGTTGAATTACCCCAAGGTCTTCTGGAAACAACAGAGCGGTTAGAACAACTTCGTGTCTTAGAACATGGGTATCGAATTAAGGTAATTGAAACCCCATATGAGGCTATGGAGGTAAATACCAAGGAGGATTTGGAGAAGATTGAAAAGGCACTTACCCCTTATCCTGATCAGATGTAGGCTAGGGCTTCTACTATCTTCTTGTCGGCTTCTGGAAAGGAGAAACTATTAAGTTTCCCTATCTTCACCCATCGAAAATCCTCACATCCTATGGGCTTAGGATCTCCTCTAAGATGGGTACATAAAAAGGCGTGGAGTGTGATATGAAACTCAGGGTAGGATTGTTTTACCACCATAAAGGGTTTATCTACAGAAATATGGATACCCAATTCCTCGTTTATCTCACGAGCCAAACAGGCCTCAAGGGATTCCTCATCCTTCCTTTTACCACCTGGGAATTCCCACAGACCCCCAAAATGGCCTGCCTTTGGCCTTAAGGCGATAAGTACCTTTTCCTTCTTTAGGATAATACCAGCAGTGACCTCATAGTGGGGTTTTTTCATAAACACCTCTTTCCATTACCACAATAACCTTTCTTATCTTGACAATCAAGCATATTTCAAGTATCCAGGTTTTATATGATAAAAAGAGGGAAAAAGGGCATCCCATTTTATCAATTTGAGAATTTAGAATCATATGGAGAAATTGTACATGGAATCTTCACCCGTAACGGTGGTATCAGCCCCCCTCCCTTTCACACCCTTAATGTAAGCTTCTTATGTGGTGATCAGAGAGAAAATGTCCTCCGCAATCGGAACCTCATCTTGGGCGTAGTAGAAATGGAAAAGATGGTCTCTGGTTCCCAGGCCCATGGAAACCGGGCTCTGGTTGTTCGAGGGTTAGATGATAGAGATAACGAAATAGAAGGTTTTGATGCACTGATAACCAATACTCCTGGGATAGCCCTTTTGGTTAAGCAGGCTGACTGTCAGTCTATACTCATGCATGATCCTAAATGTAAGGTCATCGCTAATATTCACTGTGGCTGGCGGGGAAACACCCACAATGTGATTAAATCAACCATTGCTCTGATGAAAAGAGAATTTGGCTGCCAATCCTCTAACTTGCTTGCCTGTATTGGCCCATCTCTTGGGCCATGCTGTAGCGAATTTCTAAACCCTAGCAATGATTTTCCTAAAGCCTTCGGAGAATACAAAGTCTCGCCTTATCACTTTGACTTCTGGAGGATAACCATTGATCAACTGAAAGATGAAGGACTAAAGGAAGATAATATAGAGGTTGCCAGGGTATGTACCCACTGCAATAGCTATGAGTTTTTCTCTTATCGAAGAGAAAAGATAACCGGACGGTTTGGAACAATTATAGGGCTTAAATAGGGCTATTAGTGGTTATTGGTATCTATGATTTATAATTCAGTCGGAAGAAACAGGTGTTTCAGGTAGAAACGGAGGTAGTTTTTAACCATCAGGTAGGCCCTTCCTATTATAAAATAGGTCTTCGTGCTCCAGAGATAGTCCATTCTGCATCGCCTGGACAGTTCGTAATGGTAAGAGTTTCTTCTAAGCTTGATCCTTTACTACGTAGGCCTTTTTCTATCCACCGAATTGCCAAAAAAGACAGCGTGTCCTTTGAAATACTTTATAAAGTAGTAGGTAAGGGTACAGAAATTATGTCCAGCTTGAGGCAGGGGGATGGCATAGATGTAATGGGTCCTCTAGGAAAGGGCTTTTCGATTTTGCCACATCCCAAGGATCTTCCAAGTCAGATTATCTACCTGGTCTCTGGTGGAATGGGGATAGCACCCCTGTATGCATTAGCTGAATCTGCTGTCATTGATGGGCGGAAAAAGGTGGCAGTGTTCTTAGGTGGTAAAACCAAAGAAGATATACTATGTTTAGATGATCTTAAAAGATTAGGAGTAGAGATCCACATTAGTACCGAGGATGGGAGCCTAGGAAGTAAAGGGGTGGTAACGCAATTATTGGAAGAGAGATTACAAATACCTTCCAATCCTGAAGTTATCTACGCCTGTGGTCCTATCCCTATGCTTAAAAAGGTAAGTCTGATTTCTCAAGAGTGTCATATACCGTGTCAGGTTTCACTGGAGGCCTATATGGCCTGTGGAGTTGGAGCCTGTTTGGGCTGTGTGATCAAAAAGAGATTAGACAAGGGAACCGAGACATATGTGAATGTTTGTAAGGAAGGACCGGTATTTGATGCCCATGCGGTGAAATTCCCATGAAAAATTCATGACCTTCAGTCACAAACAAATATGAAAATGGAATATAGGCAGGGATTAAAATTCCAAATACCAAATCCCAAATCTCAA
>DTXE01000088.1 GCA_012962595.1 Syntrophaceae bacterium
CGGCATTCCCAAGGCAAAGCGTAGGAAATCTCGCTTCCCACAGCAAAAAAGGATACATCGGAAACCTTTAGTCATGGCCATAAACTATGAACCAGCGTAAAAGACTTGGGGTCATGTAAAAGGTAAGGGAATTGGGATTTGGGGGTTAGGATTTGGGAATTTGGGTTTGGGAATTAGTGAAACCGGATGCCGGGTCTGGCCGTAAAAGGTAAATGTTAATAGGCAGGGTTAGGGGCTGAAAGCTCAAAGGGCTTAGCTCATTAAGTCCATTTTGTCGTTAAGTCCTAGGGCTGCACACCAATGGCTATTTGGATGGCCTTTTCTACCTCGGCCATTTTTTCGGTACTTATAGCTCCAGAAAAAGGGCCACGAACTAGAAAGGATTTATCTAAGGTGGTGATTTGCTCACACTTAGCCATGGACACTTGGTCAAGACCCCCCTCCCCTTTTGGCAGTTCCACATGAGTGGGGCTTGGTCGGAGGGTGGTAGAGATGGGGACTACGATAACATCATTGGCCAAGCGATTTCTAACATTCAAAGACACGATCAGTGCAGGTCTGGCTTTGATATCCTTGGGTTGGCCTGGAAGCCTTACAAGATAAATCTCACCCCTCTTGGGATATGGCATAAACTTATTCCTCCCAGAGTTGGTGAGCAGAGCGGGTTGCTATCTTTGACCACTGCCGGTCTTCCTCTCGCTCCTCATGGGACAAGGAAAGATAGTATTCTTCAATCTGGCTTTCAAGTTCTCGTTTTTTTTGTTCCCTATGCCACTTACGTAAGACATCTTCGATAAACTGACTGCGAGACCGATTCTTAACCCGTTTAAGAAATTGATCAATGGCTTTAACTAATTCAGAGTCTAGGTTTGCAGTAACCTTCACTTTTGCTGAAGAGGACATTTTATCACCCATATTTTCCTCCATTAGTTCTTACATATTTTATGAGGATAGTTCATATAACATTTGATGTCAACAAATTTTGAGCAAAAGGGACGAGCAAAAGGGACGAGCAAAAGGGACGTTCCATTGATATATTAAAGGAGTGTGGTAGGGTATTAGAAGGGTGATATGGATTTCAGGCCCCACTACCTGATAATTTTAGATACCATAATCTCCAATCCAAACCAGATTTGAAAAGGAAGAACGAAGTGCCCGATGGAATTTTTCATCAGCCGTGATGAGATGGCATTCTTTTTGGGTACTTAAGGCTAAAAAGAGGCAATCATAAACAGGGCACTTATGTTGAATAGCAAGATGGAAAGATTTGCTGGTGTTAGCAAATTCAGAATAGATGACATCCGGGGTGAAGAGGCGGCATAAACCTTTGCGAAAGTCATCTCTCAGTTTTAATGCCTGCTCTTCGTAAGGCCCTTTTAGGAACCATTTAATGGGTATACTAGTGTCGATTACCAGGGATTTTATTTCAGGAATCACCGTTCCCGATCCTCACGGATGAGAGGGGCACTGTCACCGAAGGAACCGTGGCGGCTATAGATTTGCTCCCTTATGGCATCAATCTCCTCCCAGAGATTAGTCTCCTTTTCAGGCTTTTCTAAGGCTTTCTCGATTATGGTGGCTGCTTCTTGAGTGATGGATCGACGGTGGAAAGCAGCCCTTTCTTTAAGCCTTTGATAAATCCTTTCTGGAATATTACGGATATAAAGGGTTTTTGGTATACTTAAACCTCCTTTATAGTGTCAATTTATATTAAAGCAAATGGATGCAAAATGTAAGCAAAATGTTATAAAGCTATAGCAA
>DTXE01000089.1 GCA_012962595.1 Syntrophaceae bacterium
TGCACCTGCAAATGCACCTGTTACACCTACCGCGGTTATCACATTAACAGATTCTGATGCACCACTTGTACTTTACTCAGAGCATACATTTTCATGTTTCTTTATGGCCCGAAGGGCCATGAGGGTTTCACCATAATACGCAATGCTTAAGAGAGAGTCAAATGGCAGTTTTTCCTTCAGCTTATACCTGCAATGGAAATTCCTTTCGGAGTATGGTAGCTATAATTATCAAAAGTTAATCCATATAGAGGTGTACCCCATTTCAAAAAATTTTTGGCCCCCAGACCTCATAACATGCTAAAATTGTAGTTAAAACAAACTATTTGTCAAACTACAAAAAATATTATGGGATAGAATGGCTGGAAGGGTAATAGTAGGGACCAGTGGGTATAATTATAAGCACTGGTGGGATGGGGTCTTTTATCCCTCAGATGTGCCACAGAAGAGATGGCTTGAGTATTATGCCCAATATTTTGATACTGTAGAACTCAATGTAACATTTTATCGCCTCCCCAAGAAAACCACCTTTGAAGGCTGGTATAAGAGGACATCCCCTAATTTTACCTTTGTGGTAAAGGGCAGTCGATTCATCACCCATGTCAAAAAGCTCAAGGACTGCAAGGAGCCCCTAAATATCTTTTTTGAGAGTGCCCGTGAATTGAAGGAAAAGATGGGGGTAATCCTTTGGCAACTTCCTCCTAATCTTCATGTTGACATACAGAAACTAGAAGACTTCTCATCCCTCCTGGTTGGCCTTCCTATCTCTAGGGATACCCGCCATGTCTTTGAGTTTCGCCATAAGAGCTGGTTTTGCCAGGAGATATATAGCTTACTGAAAAAGCATAATTTTTCCTTATGCATAGCCCACTCTGACCGCTGGCCATGTATAGAGGAGGTGACTGCGAATTTTATCTATCTCCGCTTTCATGGTGGACAGATACTTTACGGTTCTGATTATTCTCATGAAGAGCTTTCGGAATGGGCAATTAAGGGAAGAAGGTGGCTTTCTCAAGGTAAGGATGTTTATGCCTATTTTAACAACGATGCCTATGGCTTTGCCGTAAAAAATGCCTTGACCTTTAGAAATCTATTGTTGTCCAAAAAATAGGTACAACCAAAATCTCACCTGGTTTTGCCAACCACTAAATCGGCCCGGATATGATTCTTCAGAATAATGCTGTACCTAGGATGTTGGAAGGCATGAACCTTTGGGTAAAGCTTAAATAGCCACCCCTCAAAAATTACCTTACCACCTTCAGAGATGGCAACTCGGGCTGCAGGATTTTTGGGTTCATCAGAAAAACTTGTTATTCCCTGAGAAGACATGGAAAAATCAGGTAAAAAATTCTGTACATGAACCTTAAGTCCGGTATCAGGTATGGTGAAGTGGCCTTTTAAATCCAAGGTATATTCTTTGGTCTCACCTACCTTTTTATCGGTTACCTCTACCACAATAGCCTTCCACTTTCCCTCTACCTCCTTGGGTATTACTATTTTGTTAGGAACCTTGACTATACCAGGCATTTTCTGCAAGGGTCTTTTGGGACCAGCCATCCCCTCACCCTGATTTTTCTGGGATACCCCATGTAATGCCTCTAACATCTCTTTGGGAATCATGCTGATGTCTATGGGTTTTTGTATCTCTGTTTGCTGTTCCTTTGGCTGGGTTTCCTTCTCCTTGCCACATCCAAACTGGCAGACAAGGACAAATAAACTTATAGTTAGTGCTATAAATACAACCCTTGTTATTTTCATGTGAAAATAACTCCTCTAATTTGGAGGCAGGAGGGTTTCTTTTTTGCTAGCTCCTTTTCTTTAAATTCCAAATCCCAAGCATCAAATACCAAATAAATTCAAAACTTAAATATCCAAAATCCA
>DTXE01000090.1 GCA_012962595.1 Syntrophaceae bacterium
AAAACCAACCCTCTGTTTTCTGTTTGTGGACTCTCTTTTATTGTTTAACACTTCCCTTACCCTTTTACAACCATTTTCATTTACTCTATTGTATCAAAATAAGAGACCCATTCCTTGCCAAATGAGTATAATTAAAATGTCTTCTTTGTCTTCTTTAATATTAAAATAGTTTAAAATATTTTGCTTATAATAATTTTTCTTGATAAATTTTTAAATATTTGCTATTATATAAAAAAATAGAAGTTATATATTCAACTTAAAGGAGAATATATGAAGACAATAGAAAAAGAAGTACAAAAAGAGACCTTTAAGGAAACTCCCCATGATAGATTTAAACGGCTTGCCACTAAGAGAACAAATGAAATTCTTCGTAAGCTAAAAATACTTGGTAATTGTTCAAACAGGCAGGTATATGAGTATACTGATGAGGATATTGATAAGATATTCTCAGCGATAGAGAGGAAAGTCAGAGAAGTAAAGGCAAAATTTCGAGCTTCTAAGGAAGAGAATTTTAGGTTATGAGTTAAATTAAATGCTTTACTTTTGCCCATTTATAACCAGTAACTACGGCTCTTGAGAACCTATTAAAATAACCAACAAGGAGGAAAACGTGGATACTAAACAAGTACTAAAAGATTGGCTAAAAGAGAGTGAATTTAAAGGCAATATGAGGCAATTTGCTATTTCCCTAGATATACCGATTAAAACCGTACAAAAATGGGTATATGAGGGAAAATCTCCTGGATCTGAAAATAGGGTTAAAATTTACCTGCTGACTCAACTGGAAGAGTTTAAGCCACGAAACAGAAAAGAAGAAGAAATTCTCCAAAGACTATCTCCTCAATTAACCCAGGGAATGGAAAAGTTCAGAAAAATAACTTTTAGAGAGTGGCTAGATCAAAGCAACTTTAAAGGAGATATTAGCATCTTAGAGAAGGTTTTTACAAAAGTGAATAGGATAAAGCAATTTCTTAATGATCTAACCGCAGAACTTGATTTCTTTAAAAACGGCCCGCCTGAATATCGGGAAATCCTTAAAAATTGCCTTAATGGTCCCCATGTAGCCTACGTTTCAAATCTAATTCAGCTTATGTTAAATGAGGAAAGATTCCAAGATTGGTTAAGAGTAACTAAACTAACTATGCCCATTAAGGGAGTAAGAAAATGATGCATGAAGAAAAGGGTTATTTAGAAGTAAGTAATTTCAGAAAGTTATTGTTAGTACTTAGTCAAGTTCCTATGGACCCAAGAGAGGCATTAAAAGAGTTTGTTTCAAACGCTAGAGACGCTCTGTTTGAAGCAGGGATTTCAAATGGTAGGGTTCAGATATTTCTTCATCGAAAAGGAAAAAGATCCTTCATACAAATCTCTGATCATGGAATCGGCATGGACAAAACAAAGTTAAAGTATATTGCCACGCATCTATGTGACTCCGATAAGCTAAAAAAGATGGGGTTAGAAGGCCATAAGGCGATAGGAATAACAAGTTACCTGCAACTTGCAAATGAATGTCATATAGTCTCTCGGCCCCAAAAAAACGGGAAGAGTTACTGTTTGATTCTTCCCACAAGAGCGGATATAGAGGATGTTGAAAGGTCTGATGGGCCAACTTGGATAGTTAGAGAAGAAGAAAAAAGATCTCGTGAGATTCCTGGAACCGATGTGTATTTGCTCGGCATAGACTCAGAAGCATCTAGAGTACTTACCATGAAGAAAATAGCCGATCACCTTAAAAACAGGTACAGATCTGCATTACTTAAGGGTGAGTTTAATATTCAGATTTGTGAAGGTAAAAGAGCCGAATACGTTAGACCTGAAAAATACAGCGGTGAGGTGTTTCCCATTAGTAGAATACCCACAAAATGGGGATTTATTGATTTTAACCTCTATATTTCTCCTCCAAGCTCACGCCAGAGGAAAGTCGCATTGGTAGGAGAGGGAGGAGCCACTATTTATGATGATATTTCCGACCTAGATGAATTCGATCACCTACCTTGGACTTCTAATCAAGTTGAAGGAGAAATCAGATGTCCTTTTTTGAAACCCACTACGTCACGAATAGGAGGTGTTGTGAGACATCGAGAAAAATTTCCTATTTTTCTGGCTGCAGTAAAATCCATCGAGGAGAATCTTTCAGAAGAGATTAAAAGAAAAACTAAAGAATATGAGGAAAGGATTGATCAGAGGATATTTACCCATATTAGAAAGATTTTTCATAATGTTATCAAGGAACTTGAAGACTTGGAAAGCCCATTTAAAACACCTGTTGCTTCTACAACTGGCGAAGAAAAGACAGGAATAATAAAGGATATCCTTGATAGAATAATAGGCGGAAAAACCAAAAAGGATAGACGAAGGAAGGGAACTGCTACCGTACCTGTGATTGATCCGACCAGCTTAGAAAAAACTAAACAACAATTTAGACCACTACCTAGCTTTTATCCAAAAGAGTTTGAGGAAAATAAGAGTCATTTGAGAAGTGAGTTAGATAAGGATCAAGGTGTAATTTACTATAATGATAGACATCCCGATTACCTAGATGCAAAGAGAAATCCAGATCATTCCTACCTTCTTAATTATATGCTTTTGATAGGCGTTAAAGAATATGTCATTTATAATAACCCTCATGGCAACGAGATCAAAATCTCAGAGGAGATGATCAGATTTTTAACTAGGGCCAGAAAACATATACCAAAACAATTATGATGGAATTTGAGGTATCCGATGAAGGTATGCTTTGGTCTCTGTTTTCCATCTTTTTCCTCGGAAATATGTGGAAATTGACCACCGAAATCCTTTACTATTTTCAAGAAAAGTTTTTTGCCTAAGAGAAGTGAGGAAGTGATCACATCCCCATTTCTCGTAACCAGAGTCCTATTGAGCTATGGTAAGAAGATTTAGACACATTAGCTGATGATCCTGGGGTGAAGCCAATATGGTCAGCGATACATTTGGCTGAAAAACAAGGAAAAGTAAGACCAATAAGCCAGGAGTTAAGTGACTTAGGCCTTCACATATCCTTAAGACTTGATTTCATGCCAAGAATAGTTTCTCGTATCAACAACCAATTAGTAAACTTGTACCGAGAGGTAAGGGAACGAAATCCAGAAAGGGACGGGCAGAATGGGCAAAACAACTCTCCAGGATATGCTCTTAGAGTTAATGAAAATACTAAGTTTGAGCTTTTATTAATAGATATAGATTCTCTACTATTTGAAATTAATTCGTGTTGTGAATTGATCCAAAAATTTATTTATAACTCAAGTTTGACGGTGGCCATCGTAACTCATTGAAAATACAGGACAAATAAAATCAGTTGTCACTACTGTGAAATATTTATCTATGATATTAGCTACTTACATATGTTACGCTCAAATTTTTCCAGACCAACCGATTTTAGAATATCAATCTGTTCTTGGGTAGGTGGTACAGTCTTTAAAATGGTATGACCCTCCAAATTGAACTCAACACATGTCAGAGACTTTAACTTGGAAATAGCCTTTCTGGCTGTTAAGTTGACCTTGCTTTGTTCAAGCAAGGTTTCCAGGTGAGCTTCTAAGAGATAGGCCAACACACAGACTGCTACATGTCCCTTAACCCGCTCATCGTTATAATGCCGTATGGGTCTTATCTTAATGAGGTGTTTGAGTAAGGATGTGGCATCTTCTACCTTAACTAGTGTCTCGTAGCCCATGGCAATCTGCTCTGGAGTAAGTGTTTTAGCGTCTGACCTTAAGAGCATGATGCCATCTTTGGCCTCGTAACTCTTTATAACTCCATCGCATGTGTTATATACCAAATTATAGGAACCTTTGCGATTAAAGGTAAAAAATTTCTTGGTGCCTTTATGTTTAAGAAAACGTTCAATCTGACGCTCCACCTTCTTATTATCCTTCTGTGCCCCTCTTTTGGTTTGCTGATTAAATGAGGAAAGATAATCTATACTTTCTTGAATATGTTCATCCCGCTTCCGTTTTTGGGCCTCTTTCCTTTTGTAATTAAAGACAGCCACGATTCTGAATCCATCTATAAGACCAGGATAAGCATATATCCATAGGTTATCCTTGATCTTTTGCCAAGTATCTACTTTAGGCAAGTCTTTAATTATATTATCTACCCATTTCTCTTTATGCATACCTACTGAGAGGATGCTTTCATAACCGGCTGATTTTATCTCTCTTATAGTAGCTCCGGTTAAGATACCGTCATCGGCCACAAAGATACACCTTTTGATATTGAATTTTTTGGTCATCTCGTAGATGATACTGGGTAAGGTCTTTTGATCACTGATGGCACCATTAAAGACCATATGGGAGATGGGTATACCATCAGGATTAACCAGAAGGCCAATTTGAATCTGTTTTAAATCAGGCCGATGATCTCTGGAATATCCATATCTGGCACTTGAAGGCCCATTTCCCTCAAAATAGCTCGATGTTAAGTCATAGAAGATGAGGCTCAAATCATAGTTAAACAGGTTGGTGATTCTCCAAAATATCCATTTCTCCAGTGAATCTTTGGCCTCCTCCAATATATCCCATGCTCGATAGTAATGGTGAAACCCTCATGACCCTTCGGTCACAAAGAAGAATGAAAATGGAATACAGGCAGGGATTAAAATTCAAAATCCCAAATCCCAAACAATACCAAATATCAAAATCCAAATGACCAAAACATACTTGGAAAAGTTATTGGATTTTGGATATTTAAGTTTTGAATTTATTTGGT
>DTXE01000091.1 GCA_012962595.1 Syntrophaceae bacterium
CCTTTTTGCCTGAAGCCATTCACCAATCCTTAGAGCCACTCCCATATCTGCAAGAAATTTCACACTCGCTCCTATATCGAATAGATTTCCTCTTGTGTCAGCCATGCGGCATATTCCAATGCCTGCTGAATATCTTCAGGCTCGATGTGGGGATAATCCGCGAGGACTTCTTCAATAGTGGCGCCATGGGCAATCTGCCCCACAATTACCGAGACGGGAATTCTCATTCCCCTGATACACGCCCGTCCACCCATAATGTGCGCATCAAATGTGATTCGATCAAACATAGTTTTTACCTCCTCGGACATAAGACCTTTGGGTCAGGCCGTAAGGTTCATCTTCATCACTCAACCGTCCCAACGAAGGATGCCGGGGTTCGTAATAATACTTCCGTATCCCAAAGCTTTGTCCTAAAACCCTTCCATCCCTTTTTAAATCGGTCACTGCCATAAGCCCAGTTTCTTTATCTGCCTGTCTCAAGGCCAGATATTCTGGGTCATAATCTAACCATCCTATCTCTCTGCCTCTTTCTTAGCCCCAATTCAGTAATAATTATATTTCTCAAAAGAATTTTTATCAAGGGGTTTGACGAACTTGGAGGTTTTGAAAGCCCGACAATTTTTTTCTTGACAAAAGTGCTCTTATAGTTACAATGGTTACATCACAAAATAATCATGATAATCACAATATGTGCCCATCATGCAACCTATAACCGTAGGTGTTAGAGACGCCAAGATCAATTTGAGTAAGTTGCTCAAGATGGTCCAACAAGGTAGTGAGATCATCTTGACGGACCGTGGTCGGCCGGTCGGGAAAATTGTCCCCATTAAGACAGAATCACTTCCTTTGCTGGTACGGATTAAGCATCTGGAAGATCAAGGTGTGATAGAGCCCCCTTCAGGAAAAGGCCAGAAGAAAATTCCTCCACCCATTCCTCTCCTGAAGAGTATGGCACAAAGATTCCTCCAGGAGGATAGGGAAGATGCGGAGAGATGACTTCCAGGTTATCTATTGGGATACTTCGGCCATCTTATCGGCCTTGTTTAAGGATAGGCACAGTGATGAGGCACAAAGGTGGGCGCATCGGGAAGGTATTCATCTCGTGTCCACCCTAGCCTACGCCGAAACATGTGCGGTGATCGCCCGAATGCAAAGAGAACATCTTTTGGCCGACCTCCTGATAAAGGCGGCTTTGGAAGTATTAGAAGGAGGCCCCTGGCATCGTTTGAGTGCCTGGCCTGAATGGAAAATCATCCAGACCCTCTCGGTGAAATGGCCCGTGCGAGGCGCTGATCTCTGGCATCTAGCCATGGCAAAAAGCCTTCAGAAGCAACTTCCGGAATTATTTTTGTTGACTTTTGATACACAACTTCAGGCTGCAGCACAGGGTGAGGGAATGGTCAGTGCTTGGTAACTAGGGGTTAGGGTCAAGCCTTCAGCAAGTTTGGGGAGAGATTACATTTACCAAAGCTACCCATCCTTTAGTTTTTATTTCTGCTAGAGTAGTTCCCATTTTATTTCACCTGAAAATAGCTCCTCCCCTAGAGAGTAAAGAGTAGATTTTGCCAGTTAGGAGATTAAAAAATTTCA
>DTXE01000092.1 GCA_012962595.1 Syntrophaceae bacterium
GCTTTTTCCATCTGGACCTGGCAAAGGTGCCTGTAAGATGGCTGGCTTGCCCAAGCCCACAGGATGCGTCTAAAGATTACGCCCCCTCTAAAGCAGAAGCCAATCACCTGGTTTCTGCTTTATTTTTTCTTGACGATGAAGTCTACTTAATTTATAGATATAATTGATGATGGCCTTGTCCACAAAAGCTCGATATGGGTCCCGGATCATGCTGGAATTAGCTCTCCAATACGAAAAGGGACCAGTTTTACTGAAAGAAATAGCTGAAAGGCAGGAAATTTCAAGAAAGTATGCCCACTTTTTGATCAATTATCTCAAAGGAGCTGGTTTGGTAAGAAGTATAAGGGGGCCGAAGGGAGGGTATGTGTTAGCCAGACCACCCTCTGAGATTAGCATGAACGAGATAGTTCAAACCCTAGAAGGTTCTATTTCGCCTGTAACCTGTGTTGATGACCCTCATTTCTGCAACCGAAAGCCCGCTTGTGCTACTTACCTTGTTTGGAAAAAATTAAAAGAAGCTATGTCAGGGGTCTTGGACTCGTGGACCTTAGAGAATTTAGTTGTCGCCCAAGGGGCAAGAAAGAACGCTTTACCGAAAAAGAAACAAGATGGCTGTAGGCGGTATAAATTAATCAAAAATAAAGGAAATACGGAATAATTGGAGAGATTTTATCAACTATAGAATCTACTTTTCTTCATATAGAAAGTTCAAGTATATGCCTTCTCACAGGATCAAAGGGACTCTGGATGAGCGCTTATGGTCTCCTTCTGCTTGAGAAATGAAGTCTACTTAGTCTATTAACTTAATAGACATTGTTACCTCCAATTTTCAAAGGTTGCTCACAAACCACTACCCTATATGTGCATAACTACTGTTATTGGAAGTCCTTGTAGCTAAGGGATAGATAAACTATTTTTCTGCTTGACAGAATAATCCAGTTAATTTATAGACATTATTATTACACGTAAACCAAATATGTAACACAGTGGGAGATTAATTTGATTAGTAAAGGAGGTGAAGGTGTAAGGGTAACAGATTAATCACATCAATTTTGATTTATCCATTGAAAGGAGGGATAAAGGATGTATGAATTTGTTCGTGGACCACTTCTCTGGGTCACCTTTATAATCTTTGGTGTAGGAATGATTTATAGAATTGTTAGTCTCATTAGTCTCAGTCTCAAAAAAGATAAGGTAGTTTATAATCACTTTAGTTTCGGTTGGGCGCTGCGTTCTATCTTGCATTGGCTTTTACCACTTAACCAGACAGTAAAACAGTATCCTGGTTACACCATAGTGGCTTTCACCTTTCATATCTGTCTGTTGGTAGTACCCATATTCCTACTGGCACACAACATCCTGTGGTATGAATCCTGGAAGATTAGCTGGTGGACTATATCTGATACCCTGGCAGATTATATGACCCTCATAATGATTGCCGCCGCCCTGTTCCTTATTGTAAGGCGCATGGTTCTCCCTTACGTCAGGATCATAACCGCTCCTATTGACTATCTTCTTCTCATTGTGGCAGCCCTACCTTTCGTAACCGGTTATTTTGCTTATCATCAGTGGATTAACTACAAGGTAATGTTGATAATACACATCCTCTGTGGAGAACTGATGCTCATACTTATCCCATTTACCAAACTTGCACATATGATTCTGTTCTTCTTCACTAGAGCCCATATAGGATCTGAGTTTGGCCAGAGAAGAGGCACTAAAACCTGGTAGGAAGGTGCCAACAAAACGTAAAGGAGGACACATCATGGCTGAAGCAATAACAATAAATACCGATATTATAAAACAAAGATTAGATTTCTTAAAAGGTGCCCGTATGAAGATGTGGCTTGATATATGTGCACACTGTGGCCTATGTGCAGAGAGCTGCTTTTTCTATCAAGCCCATGATAAAGACCCCAAGATGGTACCTTCTTATAAGATCAAAAAGACCATTTGGGAGCTTTACAAGAGAAAGGGAAATGTAGATAAAGAATTTATGGAGCAGGTGTATGAGATTGCTTTCGCAGAGTGTACTGCCTGCCGTAGGTGCTCTATGTATTGTCCTTTTGGGATAGATATGGCCACCATGATAGCTTCCACTAGGGCTATATGTAGATCCCAGAATTTGACACCAGAGGGGCTTCAAAAGGCCATAGAGAACATCTGGAAGGAAGGAAACCAGATGGGAATGACCAAGGAAGAGTTTGTTGAAACCTGCCAGTGGATGGAAGAGGAGAATCAGGCAGAACTTCCAGGTCTCAAAATCCCTATAGATAAGCAGGGGGCTAATATGATGTATACAGTAAACGCTCGTGAGCCCATGTTCTATCCACAGGATATCGGTATGGCAGCCACTATCTTCCATGTAGCAGGTGAGGACTGGACTATGCCTAGCGTAGGGTGGGATTGCACTAACCTGGCCATGTTTGCCGGTGATGCTAAGTGCATGGCCCACGCAGTCAAACTGGTTTATGATGCAGCAAAAAGGCTAGGGGTAAAGAGAATCGGGGTTACAGAATGTGGCCATGCCTACCGTTCTCTTCGGTTTGAAGGGCCCTACTGGTTAGGATTGCCTGGAGGTCAGCCCCCTATTCCGGTTATCCACAGTGTGCAACTTTTTGCTGAATACTTACGTGATGGCCGCATAAAGATAGACCCTGCCAAGAAGTTAAAAGAGCCAGTAACCTATCAGGATCCCTGTAACATCTCTAGAAACGGAGGGCTGTGTGATGAGGCCAGGTATATAATAAGCCATATAGCTACGGATTTCAGAGAAATGCAACCCAACAGAGAACACAATTATTGTTGCGGTGGAGGAGGAGGTTATATACCTATGGGTCCTCCATTCAAGAAAAGGAGGATGGCCTCTGGCAAGGTAAAGGCAGAGCAGATTAAGGCTACCGGAGCAAAGATCGCCATCGTGCCCTGCCATAACTGCTATGATCAGATAAGAGATTTAAATAAAGAATATAATCTGGGAATAGAGGTCAAGGCCTTTAAGGAAATCTTAACCGAGATTATGATTATCCCTGATGAACTGAAGGCTAAGGGAACAGAGGCTGCATAAAATACCTGGTTCCAAGGGAAGGTATGTTGTCTAAATTGGGGGTACTACATGGGAAAGAGGGCAATTATCTTATCAGCAGTGACGGCCTTTTTGTTTTTCTCTTTGTTCTCCGGGTGGGTTTATGCTCAGGAAGATGAGATAACGCTTGAGCATAAA
>DTXE01000093.1 GCA_012962595.1 Syntrophaceae bacterium
GTAAGGATAACTAAGCCCAATTTATGAAAAGAATTAAATTGGAAAATATGAGGCTTATTCAGGCTAAGTTCCATGGAAGGGACCTATTTTCTAGGGGCATTGGCCTGCTGGAGAGGGTAGGAGTTATAAGTGTTTTCAAAAACGATTCCTTCCAGAAATGGAGCATACTTATTATCTTAAGTATTTCGATGGCTGTACTTTTATATCCTCAGTTTTTGATGTCACCCAGAACTTACCACATTGGAGATGTGGCAAATAGGGATATAAAGGCCATACAGGATTATCTGATAGAGGATGAAATATCTACTCAAAAAAGGCGTATGGAGGCCATGGAAAAGTCTCCAGCGGTATATGACTTTGATGAAACGGTTTTATCCCATATAAGGAAGAGACTCAATATCTCGTTTCAATCTATGAGGGCTCTATATGAAAAGGGACCAATGGGTGTAAAAACCCGAAATAGAATACTTTGGGCAAAAAAGAAAGAATTCGAAAATCTATTGGGTACGCCTGTAAAAAATAGTACTTTTCAAACACTGGTAAAAGGAAAATTCTCACGCACCTTAGAAGAGACTATCTTTGAGCTGATTCAGCCCTACCTTAAAGTAGGGATTATAAAAGACAGGTCTGCATTGGTCAATGAAAAGGAGAGGGGCATTATTCTTAGAGGAATTTTGACAAGAAGTGAGACACTAGTTCAGGATGTTGAGGGTTTGTGGGATTTAAAAACTGCTAAGAGAGATATGAGAAATATGGCGGAAGAAGAATTCGGTAGTCGAATTGATCCAAAGGCCTTAAAGACAGTGAGAGAAATAGCACAAAGTATGATTTTGCCTAATCTAACATTTAATAAAAAGGCCACCGAAGAGAAAAGGGTTGAGGCCGGAAACCTAGTAAAACCTGTTTTCTTTCAGGTAAAGAAGGGTGAAATAATTGTGCGAGAAGGGGAAAGAATTGATGAGGGCATCCTTAAAAAACTGGATGTTCAGGCTAAGATGCGGTCTCACAAAAATATGTTGATGATGGCTTTGGGATCGGCATTTCTGGTAGGTATTCTTCTGTTTGTAGCCTATAAGTCTGCCCGTCTCCACATAACGAAATTTGCATCAAGCACCAAGGATGTGTTTTTTCTGGCCATAGTTCTCCTTTTTCTAATTATAGTAACTTATATTTCTAGTTTCATAGCAGATGGCATCAGCAGGGGATACCCCTATATTCCCCAAAATTCTGTCTTATACTGTATTCCGATAGCGGTAGGTGGCATGTTAGTTACCATATTTTTGGGAATTCATACAGCTATTACTTTCTCTTTTATTGTCTCAGTATGCTGTGCCCTCCTTATAGAGCATAGTTTGCAATTCTTTATATACCTCTTTATTGGTAGCCTTACGGCTGCCCACGGGGTGATTCAGTATAGGGAACGGGGCACCTTAATCAAGGTGGGTTTATTGGTAGGATTGGTTAATATTGCAGTAATTATAGGAATTAATATGCTTAATGGAACATTATTTTCCACTAATGCTCCCATAGATATGATGTTTGGAGTTATAGGAGGAGTATTTGTGGGTATTATAGGAACAGGCCTCTCCCCGCTCATTGAGATGTCTTTTAGATATCCTAGTCAAGTCAAGCTCTTGGAGTTGATTAGTGTGGATCAACCTCTGCTTAAAGAGCTAATGGTTCAGTCACCTGGTACCTATCACCATAGTGTCCTGGTAAGCAACCTAGCTGAGGCTGGAGCTGAAGCTATTAATGCCAATTCCTTATTAGCTAAAGTAAGTGGATATTACCACGATATCGGCAAGATAAAGAAACCTATGTATTTCGTGGAAAATCAGAGAGACTCAGAAAGTCGACATGAAAAATTGGCCCCCTCCATGAGTGCCTTAATTCTTATCTCCCATGTGAGAGATGGTATAGAATTAGCTAAACAGTATGGGCTTGGTGAGCGAATTATAGACATTATAAGGGAGCACCATGGAACCAGTCTTATATCCTTCTTCTATGAAAAGGCAAAAAGGCTTAGAGGTTCCAATCATGGGTCTGTTAAAGTTGAGGATTTTCGTTATCCTGGACCAAAACCACAGACAAAGGAAGCAGGTTTAGTTATGCTAGCCGATGCCGTGGAGGCTGCTACCAGGACCCTAGTAGATCCAACTCCGGCAAGAGTTCAAGGTACGGTCCAGAAGATCATCAATGGTGTCTTTTCAGACGGGCAGTTGGATGAGTGCGAATTGACTTTAAGGGATCTCCATAAGATTGCCAAGAGCTTTAATAAGATTTTGAGCGGTATCTTCCACCACAGAATTGAGTATCCAGAGCCCGCCGTAAAGACTAAGGTCAGCAAAAGGAAACAAAATAATGATATGGATAAGCAACGTCCAAAGCAAGATAAGGATAAACAGGAAGAACCTAAGAAGGATGGTAGAGAAAGTCTTAAAAGGCTTGGGATGTAGTCAATGTGAAATGAGCATCCTCTTGGTTGATGATAACACCATGACCCAAATGAATAAAAGATACCTGAATCGTCAAGGAGCTACTAACGTCTTGGCATTTCCTATGAGAGAAGGGCCATTTTGTGAAATAAATCCTCATGTCCTTGGAGATGTGGTTATATCGGTGGAAACAGCAGAGAGAGAGGCAAGGGAAGCACAAATTACTTTGGAAGCACGATTGTATTACCTACTTATTCATGGGATCCTACATCTCTTAGGATATAATCACGAGGGCTCTCGTGAGGATAGGGAGATTATGGAAAGGAAAACTGAGAGCCTTTTGTCCCTCCTTAATCAAATCAAAATGAAAAATTGCAATACAAAAAATCAAAACAGGCCTTTGAGGCAAAATTGATCTTATAGGTGGCTAAGTTATGGCAAAATTGGCAGTAAACGTGGATCATGTAGCAACTTTAAGACAGGCAAGAAGAGGGATAGAGCCTGATCCGGTCATCGCAGCAGCCATGGCAGAATTAGGAGGAGCTGAAGGAATTATAGTGCATTTAAGAGAAGATAGGAGACATATCCAAGAAAGGGATCTGAGGCTCCTTAGAGAAACTGTAAAGACCAAGTTAAATTTGGAGATGGCAGCCACTGATGCCATGATAAAGATCGCCTTGGATGTCAAGCCTGATATGGTGACCCTAGTCCCTGAAAGAAGGGAAGAGTTGACTACAGAAGGCGGATTGGAGGTAGTATTAAACAAGGAATCTCTAAAGTCTGCCATAGAACTTCTTCATGAGGGTGACATAGCGGTAAGCCTTTTCATTAATCCAGACATGGATCAAATAAAGGCATCTGCAAAAATTGGCACAGACTTTGTAGAAATTCACACCGGCATATACAGTGAGGCTACAAATCATGAAGATATAGAAAGGGAACTGGATAGGATAATAGATGCCATCAAACTGGCACACAAGTTAAGGTTAGGTATAAATGCAGGACACGGATTGAATTATCAAAATATCAAAAGACTTACAGGTATAAAGGAGATATATGAATTCAGCATTGGACATAGCATTGTGGCCAGGGCAATTTATGTGGGATTTGAAAAGGCTGTGAGGGAAATGCTCCAGCTCATCAGAGGTGAATAGATTCCATGATTTATGGCCTAGGCATAGATATGGTTGAAGTTGCTAGGATAGAGCGAGCAATTGAAAGATGGGGGCATCGTCTCATAGAAAGGGTTTTTACACCGCATGAGATGGAGTGTTGCTCTAAAAGAAAAAGTCCTCACTCGTGTTTTGCTCTAAGGCTAGCAGCTAAGGAGGCCTTCTCCAAATCCATAGGTTTAGGGATGAGTAATGGGGTTAGATGGAAGGATATAGAAGTCGTCCATGATACAAAGGGGAAACCAGAGATCAAGCTGTATGGTGAGGCGTATCAGATATTTAAAGGTAAGGGGCTAAATAATATCCTCCTAAGTTTGACGGACGAAGGTGGTTGGGCTATAGCGGCAGTAGTGTTAGAGGGTTAATATGAGGGCTGCGACTACCTCTGAAATGAAAGACCTAGATAAGGTAGCCATAGAGACCTATGGTATACCCAGTATTGTACTGATGGAAAATGCAGGTCGTGGGGCAGCGGAGACCATTTTAAACTACTTTGACGGTATAATAGACAAGAAGGTAGGAATCTTTATTGGAAAAGGGAATAATGGTGGAGATGGGTTAGTAATCAGTCGATATCTTAATCAAAAAGGTGTCCAGATTCAATTATATTTACTGGCACCAAAGAGTCGGATATCAGGGGATGCAAAAATCAACTTGGATATCGTATCAAAGATGAACATACCCTTGGTTGAGATGACAAATAATGAGGCCTTCAACCAGCTCAAAGGGGAAATGAACCACCTTGATATTATAGTGGATGGAATCTTAGGAATAGGTTTAACCTCAGATGTCAAAGGGTTTTTTAAGGATGTTATAGAATACATAAATAGACTCAAAAAACCCATTGTATCTGTGGATGCACCATCTGGCCTTGATTGTGACAGTGGTTGGCCCAAAGGCATATCTATCGAGGCCGATTTAACTATCACATTCGGGCTCCCCAAGGTTGGACAACTAATTTATCCTGGCCTAGATTTCGTGGGCAAATTGAAAGTTATAGACATTGGGATACCTAATGAAGCATTGATAAATGCAAACCTTAAGTGCCATCTTGTTACCTATGACATGGTTAAAGGAGCTATTAAGGATAGGGCTCCCAATAGCCACAAGGGAAACTATGGCCATTTGCTAGTAATCGCTGGTTCTGTGGGAAAAACTGGGGCGGCGGCATTGGCCTCTCTTGGTGCCCTAAGGAGTGGGGCAGGTTTGGTCACTTTGGGGATCCCTGAAAGCTTAAACTTGAGCATGGAGGTCAAGCTTACTGAGGTGATGACCAAGCCCCTACCCGAAACCTATGAGCATACATTTAGCTTGGAGGCCTTAGAGCAAATACAGGCCCTCACTCTAAAAAAGGGAGCGGTGGCTATGGGTCCAGGCATCTCCACACATCCTCAGACCCGGGAGTTAATCCTTAGACTTATAACCGAGCTTACAATCCCTTTGATCATCGATGCTGATGCGGTTAATGCCTTAGCCGGATACTTAGACATCCTCAAACAGGCAAAAAGTCAGATTATATTAACGCCACACCCAGGGGAAATGGCCAGGCTTCTTGGAATCTCTACTTCAGAGGTGCAAAAGGATCGAGTAGGTATAGCAAGAGCGGTGGCAAGGGAACATGGAGTCTATGTAGTGCTAAAAGGGGCCAGAACCATTATAGGGGATCCTGAAGGAAACATATACATAAGTCCTACTGGCAATCCAGGCATGGCTACAGGAGGTATGGGTGATGTCCTCACAGGAATGATTGGCGGTTTTATAGTCCAGGGTTATGAGGTACTGGATGCTTGCCTAATTTCGGTATACATCCATGGTCTTGCTGGAGATTTGATAGCTAGGGATAAGGGTGGGATAGGCATGATTGCTATGGATGTAGTTGAGAGATTACCAGAGGTTATTAGGGACATAAAACAAATGAAAACATATATTAGGGAGAGTGATTTCTAACAGAAAATTTAGTGTTATCCTTAAATCTCTTCAAGATACATGGGAAACGGGGAGATATTTAGGCGAACTGCTGGAGGCCGGGGATGTGGTGGCACTAATAGGAGAACTTGGCTGTGGGAAAACTTACCTTACCAAGGGCATAGCTCATGGACTTGGAGTCCCTGAGAATTATTATATAACTAGTCCAAGTTTTACTATAATCAACGAGTATCAAGGTAGGGTACCCCTATACCACATAGACCTTTACCGCATGGAGAAAGGATTTAATGAAGAGGCCTTGGGGCTAAAAGAATACCTTTATTCTCCAGGCGTGGTGGTTATTGAATGGGCTGAAAAACTACCAGAATTGCCTCAAACAAGGATAGAAGTTCGCATGGAGATAATTGGTGATCAGGAAAGGAAAGTTGAGATTATTGGCCATGGAGATCACCCGGCATTTATAATTAAAAGATTACGCCAGAAGTTAGGAGCGGAAGCTTAAGAATTGCCCATGGCTGTTATTGTGCAGAAATTTGGTGGCACCTCCCTAGGAAACATAGAAAGTATAAAAAAGGTAGCAAAACGGGTTATCAAAACCAAGAAGGCCGGCCATGAAGTGGTAGTAGTTCTTTCAGCCATGGCTGGTGAGACCGACAAGTTAATATCCTTAGCTCATGAGATATGCGAGAATCCCGACCCTCGAGAATTGGATGTATTAATTTCTACCGGTGAACAGGTAACTGTAGCCTTGTTTGCTATACTCCTTAATTCTCTGGGGTATAGTGCCAAATCATTTTTAGCTCACCAGGTCAGGATCTATACAGATAATTTTCATGGAAGGGCACGCATTCATGACATTGATACCCAGAAGATTATAAAAGAGCTGAGGAATGGTACTATTGTGGTGGTAGCTGGCTTTCAAGGAAGTAATGATCAGGGTGATATTACCACATTAGGCCGCGGTGGTTCTGATACCACAGCCGTAGCCATAGCGGCTGCCCTGAATGCCAATATATGTGAAATATACACCGATGTGGAAGGTGTATATACTACCGATCCCGATATTTGCCCTAAGGCCAGGAAATTAAAGAGAATTTCTTATGATGAGATGCTAGAGATGGCAAGTTTGGGAGCCAAAGTATTGCAAATAAGATCGGTGGAATTTGCCAAAAAGTACCATGTACCAATTCATGTGAGATCATCCTTTGTGGAGGAAAATGGAACTATGGTGATACCTGAAGATAAAGACATGGAAAGGGTGGTAGTCTCCGGCATAGCTTATGATAAAGACCAGGCTCGGATTACCATTACCAAGGTTCCTGATAGACCAGGGATCGCCTCCAAGATATTTGCACCCATTACTGGTGCAGGTATTGTGGTGGATATGATTCTCCAAAACACCAGTGCTTATGGCTTTACAGACATGACCTTCACTGTTCCTAGGAATGAGTTCAAAAAGGCCATGGAATTGGTGAGTGTTACCGCCAAGGAGGTGGGGGCGGAAGAGGTTCTGGGAGATGAAGGTATAGCCAAGGTATCCATTGTAGGTGTGGGGATGCGAAGTCATGCAGGTATAGCCTCTAAAATGTTTACCACGCTGGCCGATGAAAACATCAACATCATGATGATAAGTACCTCCGAAATTAAGATCTCCTGCGTCATTGATGAAAAATATACAGAACTGGCGGTGAGGGCACTCCATGATGCCTTTGGCCTAGATAAACCCCGTTAGAATTTCACCCCCTGCTTCTAAAGTAGCTACGGGGTTCACATGTAAGAAAAATAGGGACACATCCCATTTTTCAAGACCATCACTCACTTTCATATTATACCCTTCCCATGCCACGCATAGCAAGGATAGTAGGTATAGGATATCCCCACCACACCGAATGCGGTTGTAAGATAAATGCCTATTGCCTCATGGGTAATCATA
>DTXE01000094.1 GCA_012962595.1 Syntrophaceae bacterium
AATATGAAAATGGAATATAGGCAGGGATTAAAATTTAAAATACCAAATCTCAAATCTCAAATTCCAAACAATGTTTGGTATTTGATGCTTGGGATTTGGAACTTAAACAAGAGGAGTTATTTTTACATGAAAAGTGTTTGAGAATTACGGCTCAGATTCCGGGTAGGCATAATATGGCTCAGCAACACTTTGGGAGATTACCCTACCTACAAAACTACTGGTAATGATGGTCTTAACCACTAAGGGATGGGTGACCTGGCCCTCCCAATAGATAAGGGCATGATATAGAGGCCTACCCGGAATTGCAGGGATGTGGCTTTTATACTCCCGTGGAAATATATTAACAGCTTCCATAGGACCCAAAGTTGCCTTTTCAAGTTCTTCCGATTTTATGGTATACATTGTGCTTCCATCTGATCTATCGTATATGACTATTTTATTGATATGAATCTCGCCTTTGAAATTTGGATTGGTAAGAAGTGGATACGCTGTGAGGCAGCTCATCCCCTTTTCTACTACGAAAAATGGGACTAACACCCTACCACTTTTTGCATAGGCGTCCATAGCTATACCTAAAACCATAGTAAATAATGTTATCATAACCACAAGACCATTCCTCATAACCATCTCCTCCTTTCTGGTCCCATAATAAATCAGAATGATTATTTAACCCCGCATGGGTTCTAAACACCCCTGTGCCTATAGAATTGTAGATAGTGGTTTAAATCAAAATTCCAGTCCTCAGATAGTTTCAGCCTATCTTATCCTCCTATAATCAAAGGAAGACTGACCCCTGCCTCCGATGCCAGAGCAACCCCAATAGGTGTCATAATGGCAAATGTCCCCCAAGAGGTTCCGGTTGCAAACCCCATGATAGCAGAAGCAGTAAAAGCTACTTGGGGAGTAAGATCCTTGGAATATTTTCTTTGGCAATGAGGGCCACGAAACGGCCGGTTCCCATTTCACGTGACAAATCACCTAAGGCAAAGACCAATATCATCAAGGCCGCCAAGGGGATGAGTCCTCCCACCCCTTTAAAAATCAGGTCTATAATTTCATGAAACCCTCATGGCCCCTCGGGCCACAAAGAGATATGAAAACGCTTTTTCAACTATATCGTAGTCCAGACAAAAGACCATAAAACCATAACAAATAAGCGTACCCAAAAAGGAATTTGGCAAAATTTACATGAATTACATTTTGTCTTTTCCTGTAACCTATGAGATAGAGATACGAGACAAGATTGTAGAGAGCTTTAGAAAAGGAA
>DTXE01000095.1 GCA_012962595.1 Syntrophaceae bacterium
AAAACCTAAGGCAGAAACAATTTCTACTAAGGGAATAAGTTGAGCTGTCCTTGCCGGATGATAAGGGTTCGAGGTAAATTATGGGCAAGCGTACTGACCTTGGATCTAGACTCTGTGGCTGGTTGTTACCACATGCCTTTAGAAACGAATGGGCAGTTGGCGCCTGGCAGTGGACATAAAGTTAAAGAGTTCCTCGGGATCAAGGCTGCATCCGATAGTAGGAAGATTGGGTGGTTCTTCTGGGTTCATGAAATAATCTTTCCACTTTCCAGTGACTTCTTCATCCATATCCAGTGCCATTTGATAAAGCTCCGAACCAGGAAAGGGCTTGGGAATGCCAAACCAATAGGAATCTAGATTGAGCTCTTTGGCAAATTCTAGGGTTTTTTTACAGGAGTTGGCATCTTCCCCAGGATAACCAAATAGGAAGGCAGCGAAGGTTTCCATGCCGTATTTCTTAATCTGTTCACATACCTCCCGTAGCTGAGAGACGGTAAAGGCCTTGTTTGTTCTTCGGAGAATAGCATCATCCCCTGAGTTAGCGGTCCAGAAATTCACTCTTTTACAGCCACACTTGGCCAGCAGTCTAATCTTCTCTTCATTCAGAAGATTAGGTGTGGAAGTAACTTCCCATTCAAGTTGCCCCTCAAGTTTTGCTTGCTTCAGCGCTTCACAAAAATCTTTGAGCCATTGCCCATCTTGTGTGAACATACAGTCTGAGAAACTAACTTGATCACCGTAACCTCGCTGGGAAAGATACTTGAGCTCTTGAACCACGCTTTTAACCGTCCTTCTCCTCACAGTTGAACCAGAGACCTTAAGGTAAGAACAGCTTATGCATCTATAGGGGCAGCCCCTCACTACATTAATACGCAAAGGGATATCCTCTTGGCTAAATCCACCTGTCATTTCACGGATGGGGAAAGGAAGGGCATCTAAATCCTGGTACCTTTGCGGGGTAGTAGAAACAATCTGATTACCTTTTCTAAAGCATAACCCATTGACCGATTCCAGGTTAAATCCCTTTTCCAATGCTTGTAAAAAATTAAGAACCGCCTCTTCCCCTTCACCAGCTATGGTGAAATCCAAATGGGGACATTCCTCAAGCGTTAGCCTTGGCAAGGCAGAGGTATGAACACCTCCACAAATGGTGGTACAGGAAGGGCTCTCTTTCTTAATTATCCTGGCCAAACGGTATATTTCAGGCATCAAAAAGGTCATGGAGGTAAATCCCACAACCTCATACCCTCCGTCACAGATAAATGACACAAATTTGTCGTCCGGCATCTCCACAGGATTCAATATGTCAGCCATATGCCCTGATGCTTTGAGCCTAGCTGCGATATAACCTATTCCTAAAGGCGGCGAAGTCAGACTTATCTGGGGAATGACTAATAATACTCTCACAATTGAATTATAAATCTATCCCAGATCGGTTACAAATTCTGTTCTCTATCTTTGTATCTTGCATCGTGCATCATGTATCCTGCATCCTGCATCATACATTCTTTTGTCATTTGCCATTTTTTAAAATTTTATGGCAAGGTGAGATCTAACACCTCACCTGAATCTCCTAAATTACCCAATAACTTGCCATTCAGCGTGAGATTAAGTCCTGCAGCATTCCCTATCCTGAGTATGAATTTGCTGCCCTTCCATTTTACCCTATCCCCGGTTCTGAGCAGGTATTCCATTGGTGGATTATCATCTACCTCAATCCTTAACCATGTTAACTCCTTACAGGTAGCCACCAGTGTGAAATCCTCCTTCTTTGCCACCTGTGGTGGTCCTATTTTTTCTAACTCAGATTGCTCACTTGAGTTAATTACCCCTTCTGGAACCTCTAAAGCAGGACTTATTTTCTCAGGAGGTGTAATTACCGTACTCTTTTTATAAAAATGGAGAACTACTACTACAAGAATTATGAGACCAACTAGGACAAGAAGAATAGGTCCTGTAAAAGGGCCTCTCCTTGCCTTAATTTCTGTATTTCCTTTGGACTCCTCCAACCCTATTCCATAACTCTGGTATCTCAGAAGAACATCATTAACATCCAGACCTAGGTATAAGGCATAATTTTTTAAAAAACCCCTTACATAAACCCGGGGTGGCAATTTTTTATATTCATCATTTTCTATAGCCTCCAGGGTATGTTTGCCGATTCTTGTGGCCTCAGCAATCTCCTCAAGGGGAATACCTCGCATCTCCCTTTCCCTTCTTAGATATTCTCCAAAGGATTCCTTTTCGGTATCAGAGACATGGGGCGTCTCTCCTTGGGGCATTTCTTTTATCTCACTCACACCCACTTCTTACCTTTTACCTTTAGTAGAGGATTTTAATGTAGGACTTATCCCGTAGTTCCTTTAACCAAACCATGTACCTACGGTTAACCTCTTCTTGAAAAAGCTTTCTATATAATTCATCCCTTACCTGTTGGAATGTGGTATTTGAAACAGCCTCATATTCTAACAACTTGATTATCTGTAAACCAATAGGTGTTTCTACCACACCACTTACATCCCCCGGCTTGAGCCGTGCTACGATATCTTTCAGATATTGGGGCATTTCACTAAGTTTGAAGAAGCCAGGATCGCCTCCATTCTGTGCGGAAAGTGCCTTAGAATATCTTTTAGCTAGGTCACCAAAATCATTGCCTTTTTTAATTAGCTTCAAGATACGTTCACCTGTTTTTCTGGCCTCTTCTATCTGATCTTCCGTTGCACCTTCAGGTACATTAAGCAAAATATGCTGTATCCTTACCTTGATGTAGCCCCCAAATTCATCTATGTGATCCCTATAGTAGTCCTGGAGCTCCCTATCAGTGATAGTAATCTTGGCCTTAACTTCCTGTTCAATCAATTTCAATCTCTGGATCTGCTCCTTGACCTGTTCTCTAAAGGCCTCCATAGTCAAACCTTGATGGGCAAGGTTTGCCATAAAATCATCATCCGTAAGTCGATTGTCCTTTTTTATCTCCTCAATGGCACGGTCAATCTCCTCTTCGGTAACAAATATGTTTAACCTAGCTACTTCCTGGTCCGCTAATTTCTTATTAATAAGTTCTTCCAAAATTTCACGCTGTATATCCTTAGGCAATTGGCCATCTGATGAGTCGGTTTTAATTTGTTGAAGTATGGGCCTGCCTGCTGCATTAACTTCAGAAAGGGTTATCACATCATCGTTAACAATAGCCACAATTCTGTCCAAAATCTCGGCTCTCAGATACCAAGGTATCAGACTAAGAACTACAACAATTATTATGAGTGGAGTCTTGAATGATCCTAAGGATAACCAGCTGCTTTTCATGTGAAAATAACTCCTCTTGTTTAAATTCCAAATCCCAAGCATCAAACGCGATGATAAATGGGAAATTTTAAAAACACCTATGCAGATTAAACGGGGTGAATTAGTCCGAGTTGATCTATTTGTGCACCTACCCGCCGTTCGTAATTATGTTGTGATCGACGATCCTGTCCCTGGTGGTCTTGAACCCGTTAACCGCGATCTAGCC
>DTXE01000096.1 GCA_012962595.1 Syntrophaceae bacterium
AGTCCCACACCCGGTACCAATATCTAAAATTCGTAAGGGCTGGTTGAGAGTTTCTCTATGGTTTAGAATGGCAATGGCCTCTTCTATCAAAAGTTCGGTTTCAGATCGAGGTATAAGAACGTGTCTATTTACCTTGAAGTCCAGAGACCAAAATTCTTTATGGCCGGTAATATACTGGACGGGCTCTCGATCTATCCTTCTCTTTAATAAACTTCTAAAGATGTCTAGCTCATGGGGTTCAACCGGTTTGTCAAAGTTGAGATAGAGACCAATGCGATTTAATCCTAAGACATGAGAAAGTAGGATCTCTACATCTACCCTGGCATTTTCTATATCTTTGGACTTAAGGTAATCAACCGAGGTTTTAAGCAATTCCAATACTGTCCAGGTCTTTGGATTCATCTACCTCCTCTATTCTATGTGCTTTTAAGGCCTTCGTTTGATAGTGTGTAGTAAGTGCATCGATAATCTCTGAAAGATTACCTTCTAGAACACTTTCTAGCTTGTAAAGGGTCAAACCAATTCGGTGATCGGTTACCCTACGTTGTGGGAAGTTATAAGTTCTTATCCTTTCACTTCTATCACCGGTTCCTACCTGGTTTTTCCTATCCTGCGATATCTTGGCCTCTTGTTCCTCCCTCATCATATCTAAAAGTCTGGCTCTTAGAACCTTGAGGGCCTTGGCTTTATTTTTGTGCTGAGATCTCTCATCTTGGCATGTTACCACTATACCTGAGGGCAAATGGGTTATTCTTACTGCTGAGTCAGTGGTATTGACACTCTGTCCACCGGGACCAGATGACCGGAAGACATCTACCCTGATATCACTGGGATCGATATGCACCTCTACCTCCTCTGCCTCAGGGAGTACAGCCACAGTGACTGTAGATGTGTGTATCCTCCCCTGGGTCTCGGTTACTGGAACCCTTTGGACCCTATGGACACCTTTTTCAAACTTCAGCTTACCATATACCCCTTTGCCTTCAATCAAGGCAATGATTTCCTTGAATCCACCTATGCCGGTGGGGTGGCTATTAATTATATCCACCTTCCACCCCGACATCTCTGCATACTTAGAATACATGCGGAACAGGTCAGTAACAAATAGAGATGCCTCTTCGCCACCGGCACCCGCCCGGATTTCAAGGAAAATATTTTTTTCATCGTTACTATCCTTAGGTAATAGCAGCCCCCTTAACTCCCTCTCAACCCTTGAGAGCTGCTCTTTCAGCTCCTGAATTTCGGCCTTGGCTAACTCCCTGATATCTTGATCTTTATCACTCAGGAGTTCTTGATGTTCGTGAATTTGATGAATTATATCCTTATACTTACGGTAGGAATGGATTATATCCCTTAATTCGGAATGCTCCCTGACAAGCTTATGGTATTTATTGAAATCCTTTATTACCTGGGGATCACTCAACATCTTCTCTAGCCCTAGATACCTTTCTTCGAGACTTTCTAATTCCTTTAACATACTATGCCACCTTTATCCGGCCATGTATATTACCCTTTTGCCCCTAGATATCAGTTTAGTAAGACCCTGGCTATATATGTAAATTAGATAATTAGGTGATAATTTAAAAAGGCTATAAAGGGAGGGTCCTAGGTAGGGGATTGTTTTTCACTCGATTTTTGGTATTTTCTCAAAAATTTCTCAACCTTCCCTGCGGTATCCACTAATTTTTGTTTTCCGGTGAAGAAAGGATGGCAATGAGAACAAATCTCCACTCTGATATTTTCTTTTGTAGAACCGGTTTCGAATTCATTCCCGCAGGCACACCTAACAGTGGTCCTGAAATACTTGGGATGAATGCCTTCTTTCATTAAATTAACCTTCCATATAAGTTTTAAATAAGTATAACTTCTTTTTATCTATATTTCAAGCTACTTATTCATAGAATCTAAAAACTCGGCATTGGTCTTAGTTCCTTGAAGTTTATCCAGTAAGAACTCCATGGAATCTACCGGGTTCAGAGGTGATAGTAGTTTTCTCAATATCCAGATCCTACTTAAATCCTCAGGAGGGATCAATAGTTCCTCCTTCCTAGTGCCTGAACGGTTGATGTCGATAGCTGGGAATATTCTTTTGTCACTCAATCTTCTGTCCAAATATACTTCCATATTGCCAGTGCCTTTAAATTCCTCAAAAATGACTTCATCCATCCGACTACCTGTATCTATAAGGGCAGTGGCAATGATGGTTAGGCTTCCTCCCTCTTCGATATTTCTGGCAGCTCCAAAGAACCTCCTAGGTCTCTGAAGGGCATTAGAATCAAGCCCGCCTGACAAAAT
>DTXE01000097.1 GCA_012962595.1 Syntrophaceae bacterium
AAAGCCAGAGCATAATTTTCAGAGTCACAGAGACCCAGGAGTAAATTCTTCTCCTCTTCTATAGTGGCATTCCAAATATGCCCCCGGATAGCTACTTGGGAAAAGGGGATTCTCATTACTCTGGACTGCCTAAAGTATCTCCTATATCTCTGTTCTCTGAAGTGTCTCCTTGCCTCAGAGGACCTTTTTTGGGCCTTTTGGGAAATGGTCAAACGTATAATGGATACCCTCTGTTTCTCCAGAGATGCGAGTAGATGTTCAATTTCTGATGAATGCTCAAGGGCCAATATGTATTTGGGGCAAAGCAAATCCACCTGATTTAACTTTAGCTTGAAACCTTTGGCTCCAAGAATGAGACCGCCGGTGTTCACTATTACCACCTCAGCTCCTAAGCCTAATGCCCTATCTGTCATCTTTCTGGTAGCAACCACTATTTCCAGGATGTGACCCACAGGTGAAGTTGCCCCTATAAACCGCATATAGCGGGGTTTAATGGTGTCGAACTTTTTGAAAGGCCCTCGGTAGATTGCCATACCTATGGTAGTGGGTGGTCCTAGATGATTTTGTCCCACATCACAATCGATCAGGGCCACGATCCTGTTAGCTTGCGTTAAGTGGTGTACTAAATACCTTGAAAGGGTGCTTTTGCCCGAATCCGGTAAACCCATAACCATAACGATACCAGTTTGTTCAAGAATAACCTCTGCCGCTGCCTTCCAGTCTCTAGGTATGCTAATATCCTTCATACCTTAAAATCCAATCTACAATGGCTGAATAACCCTGTCAAGCTAAGAGCCTCAGGGGATGTAAATCTTTGACTAGCTGGGGTAAATCTCATATTATTGTGGTATGGAGAGCTTAAAGGAACCTTTAGACTTGAGCAATCCACGGATTAGAGAGACCATCATTTATGAAAAGCTGGATAAAGGGAAGGTTAGATGTGGTGCCTGTAAAAGATTTTGTGAGATACTACAGGATAGATTGGGATTTTGCAAGACAAGGAAAAACGTGAGGGGTAAACTCTACACCATAATCTATGGAGATATATCTTCCCTAAGTGCTAATCCTATCGAAAAAAAACCCTTTTATCACTTTCACCCCGGAAGTTTAGCGCTCACGGTGGGGAGCTGGTCGTGCAACTTTATCTGCCCATGGTGTCAAAACTGGGAGATAAGCAAATCATACCCTGACTTAAAAAGGGGCACCTACATAACTCCTAAAAAGTTCATAGAACTAATGAAATATTATGACTGCCAGGGAACCAGTATATCTTTCAATGAGCCTACTTTACTTCTAGAATATGCCTTGGATGTCTTCGAGTTAGCCAAAATTGAGGGATACTATAACACTTATGTTACAAATGGATATATGAGTGAGAAAGCCTTAAGGATGTTGGCAGAACGGGGCCTTGATGCCATGAATATAGATATTAAAGGAGATAGCGGGGCGGTTAAGAGATACTGTGGGGTGGATATAGACAGGGTTTGGGAGAATGTGGCTTTAGCCAAAAGATTGGACATTCATATAGAGATTACCACCCTGGTTATTCCTGGAGTAAACGATAGTCATGAGTGTCTAAAAGGGATAGGAAGGAGAATTAAGAACGAACTGGGCAAAGAAACACCCTGGCACCTTTCAGCATACTATCCGGCATATAAATTTGATGCACCTTTAACCCCTCTAACCACCTTGGAAACAGGAAGGGATATAGGAGTGGCCCAGGGCTTACAATATGTCTATGTGGGGAATGTTCCAGGGCACCCCTATGAGAATACGTACTGTCCCAATTGCCACACACTCTTAATTGAGCGATATATCTTTGATATAAGGGCATATAACATAACGGCTCAGAAAACCTGTCCCAAGTGCAATGAGGCAATTCCCATA
>DTXE01000098.1 GCA_012962595.1 Syntrophaceae bacterium
ACCCACATTCCGCACTTTAATATTCCATAGATCCCAATTTATGAATTTACATGACTATGAACGGGTTCTATGATTTGTCATGCGTGTATGTTAGTATACATATTCTTTATACTTCCCCCTATTTCTAGTTTCGTTTTCATTTTGCATAGAAAAAAATATGAAGTGGACTAACGAGGCATTCATTTCATTTTCCATTGCTATGTTCCTTAGATTGCTGTGCGTAAAGACTGTCTTATCCATAACTGGTGCAATACATCCTCTCATACTCACTGCCGAGCAATGCGAGGATTTTTCCATGAATCGGTCTTAAATTCAAGACCTTCACCATCTTGGAACCACTGTAAAGGATGGTAATACCCTCGAATACCTGAAAGACTCGTCTTATCGTCGGTTTATTCGTTGGCTTTTTCTTCTGATCATGTATTGTCTCGTTTTCGCTCTCCAGCGCTTCCCGCAACTTCTTCTCCGCTAAACTATAAACTACGAGTGCAAGTCCCATTACCATCACCATCGCAACTATCCTGCCCTCATTCTTCAGAAACATACTGTCAGCAAAGAAGAAAGGGTCCTTAAGGAATCTAAAGCCTCTTTCCGCATATTGCTGCTCCTTGTAAGCCTTAAGCGCTTCTTCATCACTGAGTTTCTTGCTGTCCAACTCGTTTGTAGCAACAATGAATTTCCCTTTTTTCAGCGTTTTCTTCTCTATTACGGATTTATCCTCCCCAAACACCACTTTTATACGATAGATTGTCTGAGTTGGTTCATCTTTTCTGGGTCTCCCCCGACCGCCGCCTTTTTTCTTCTTCTTCGTCGTAACCTCAGTTGCGCTTATTTTGTGATACGTCCACCCCTTTTCCATCTCCTGTGCCGCTTTCTGTGCATCTTCCAGGCTGTAAAACTCTTGACTGGAGAAATGCCATATATCCTTCTCTACCTTCTCTTTCTCCTTCTCTATCTTCTTTTCTAGCGTTTTTGTCTCTCTCGCAAACGCTTTCTCTGAGAATACCACTACCCAGCGCTGTTTTACACCGCCGTATTCCACCTCGGTACTGAAGAGGCGGTAACCATTGAGAGCGGTGCTATGCATCTTTTCCGTGTCTGAATTTTCCAGCACTTCTTTTGCTTCAGCTAACGTCTCTGGAACCCTTGTTATCCATGTATAGTCATCAGAAATCTCTCCCAGATTCTTCTCTGAATATCCCGCACTGTCCCACACCCATATTTTGTCTTCGCCCCATTTCTCCTGCAATGACTGCCCGTACTCTTTCACCATCTCTCTGAAATGGTTCTTGTCGGAAGTATTGCCACTCAAAGCCTGTATAAAAACAGGCAAACCGTCAGACATGACCAGGGAGATAACAAACTGCTTCAAATCGGGTCTGCCGTCCTTAGAGAAGCCATACGTTATCTCTATTGGCACTGCATCTATGTCACCTTCTTCATGCTTATACTCGCCTTGAAGGTTCATTGAAGAGGTGTCACCGTGAAGGAAGCGCCCTGAACACTCACTATAAGCATTGGCTGTGATCCGCATGAATACACTCTCAGGGCCAATGTCGTATAACTTATCTAAAGTCCTCCCCAAGACATCATCATTGAAATACTCTGCCTTTAGCCCTTCCCTTATCAATAACTCCACTGGCTTTGTTGCCATGAACTCTGGGAATAGATACAGAGGTCGGTCAACAAATCCTAGGGCGTTCAGGACCATGGCAACAACAACCTCTCCACAGGTCACCTTCTGGCGTGGATCCACGCCCACGATTCGGTCGATCTCGCTTGCTAAATCTATCTCTTGGCATACCATGGCTACTATGCCAAGGTGGTCCATGTTTTTACTGCTATATTCGGCTAAATTTGCTGTCTCTCCTGCGTATGCTTGCGTATTTGGATACATTAATACTCACATGCTTCGATAAGAAAAAGCACCTATTTAAAGTTATCATACTGCACCTCGCTATTTCCCATAAATTTAAATTTGTAGATAGTTTATATCAGAATGTGCGGAATGTGGG
>DTXE01000099.1 GCA_012962595.1 Syntrophaceae bacterium
AAATTTCAGATTGAAGTTCCTCGAAGTCAAGCAAAGAGCTTCAAAAATGGAGTTAAAAGTTTTAATATTTCCTTTGAAGAGAGAAAAGGAAAACTTTGGGTTGTTGGAGCTGAAACAGAATTTGGAGGAGAGAGATATTCTGCTAAGATGAATTATGGAGATATGTTTCTGCGTGGTGTTCAATTGATGCTGGATCAAATAAATGGGGATGGAGGAATTGAAGGAAGATCTGTGGAATTGCTGGTTTTTGATGATCCATGTAATGGAGCAGTGGATAATATTTTAAGGGAAATCACATCCCACCATAAAATAACTATGGCCATCGGTCCTATGTGTAGTTCATCTGCCTTGGCCTTGGGACCAGTTTTTAAAAAGGCATCCCTTCCAGCCATAATGCCAACCGTGACTAACCCCTTTATAGTTCATGATGGATGGGTGTTTAGAAATATTTATAACGATGACTTTCAGGGTCAATATTTGGCATTCTACGCTAAAAAGGTTCTCCATCTAAAAAGGGTGGCAGTTCTTTATGAGAATAGTACCTTTGGTATACGCATGAGGGATACCTTTACCAATGAGGCCAGAAAAGTGGGCTTGGAGGTTGTTGCCATCACCTCCTATATAAAAGGATGCACCGACTTTGAACCACAGTTGAAAATCATAAGCAAGAAGGAACCTCAAGCCATCTTTTTGGCTGCCCACTATGAGGAAGGGGCAATCATTGCCCATCAAGCCCAAAGGATGCAATTGAGGGTAAATTTTCTGGCACCAGACACCTTGGCCCATCCTGGGCTTATAGAGATGGGCGGGGATGCAGTGGAAGGATTCTTGATCTGCAAACCATTTTTGTTGGACCTGGAGAATGATAAGATCAAAAGGTTTCTGGATCAATTTGTAGATAAATTTCATGAAATGCCCAATTGGATTGCAGTTAATGCTTACGATGCAGCGGGAATAGCCATAGCAGCTATAAGAAAAGTGGGATCTAACAGGCAAGCCATAAGAAGATATCTATCCCGGATGAATAGTCCAAAAAGGGCCTACCATGGAATTTCTGGGCCCATATACTTTGATAAGAATGGCAACTGCATTAAGCCAATCTCCATAGCCACTATAAAAGGGGGCAGGTTTGTATCTGCCCCTAAACAACTTCCACAAAGTCCATAATGAAAAAGGAGAGGTGGGCTACAAAAACAGGACTTATACTGGCTTTGGCCGGCAATGCTGTAGGATTGGGTAATTTCCTGAGATTTCCTGTCCAGGTGGCAGGCAATGGAGGAGGGGCCTTCATGATTCCCTATTTCATTGCCTTAATCCTGGTAGGAATCCCTTTGAAATGGGTAGAACTCAGTATCGGTCGTTTAGGGGGCAAACATGGCTATCATAATTGTGTAGGGATGTTTGGACTCATAGGAGGCAATCCCAGATTCAAATATATTGGGGTATTAGGCCTTTTTATACCATTTACTGTATGCGTTTACTATACCTACATAGTATCCTGGACATTAGGATATAGTGTATTTTCATTCCTTGGTAGCTATTTCGGTCTAGAGAGTAGAGAATGTA
Organism: Syntrophaceae bacterium; assembly: GCA_012962595.1. Taxonomy (GTDB): domain Bacteria; phylum Desulfobacterota; class DTXE01; order DTXE01; family DTXE01; genus DTXE01. The sequence continues at coordinate 1,567 of DTXE01000099.1, forward strand.
TGGGAGCCTTTCTCAAAGGCTATCAGGGTGTGGAATCCAATCAATATTTCTCCTCCCTCGCTTACAGCTATACCTTTTTTCTCATATGTTTGGGGCTAGTCATGTACGTACTTTATAAAGGGGTATCCAGAGGTATTGAGAAGTTGGCAAAGGTGGCAGTCCCCTTGCTTATTCTCTTCGGTATAATCCTTATGATTAGAGTATTTTTGTTAGGAACCCCTGACCCTTCTCATCCTGAAAGGAATATAACCAATGGATTGGGATTTATATGGAATCCCGATTTCAGTGAGCTCTCTTCAGCATCCATCTGGCTTGCCGCAGCAGGACAGGTGTTCTTTACCCTGAGTGTGGGTTGGGGAACCATGCATAACTATGCCAGCTATATAAGGGAAAAAGATGATATTGCCTTGACTGGCTTAGCAAGTTCCTCCATAAATGAGTTTACCGAGGTGATAATAGGGGGAACCATAGCTATACCCGCTGCTGTAGCCTTTTTTGGCCTGATAGAAACCCAAAGCATCGCTAAGGGAGGGGCCTTTGACTTAGGCTTTCAATCGCTCCCTATAATATTTCAGAAGATACCCTTGGGAGAGATATTCGGTGGTATGTGGTTTCTGCTTCTATTTTTTGCAGGAATTACCTCTTCGGTTGCCATGGGACAGCCTGTTATGTCATTCCTTGAAGGGGAGATGGGACTTTCTAGGAAAAAGGCCACGGCCATTCTGGGTATAGCACTACTTTTGGTGGCACAACCAGTTATTTTGTTTTTAGGAAATGGATTTCTAGATGAGTTGGATTTCTGGGTGGGAAGTTTTGCATTAGTGGTATTTGCCTTCCTGGAAACCATAATGTTTGGCTGGATATTTGGCATGAATCGGGGATGGAAGGAGATTATAAAAAATGCGGAAATAAAGGTTCCCCGAATCTTCTATTATATATTAAAGTACATCACACCCTTATTTCTATTTGCCATTCTGGTACACTGGGCTATTACAGAAGTACCTTCAAAGCTAAGCATGATGGGAGTTGACCAAGGAAATATACCATATATTATAGCAGCCCGGATAATGATGGCTGGTATATTTCTTATATTTGTCCTTCTGGTGTGGAGAGGTGATAGAGAAAGAAGGGTTAGGAAGAAATGAATGCCTTAGGATGGATATTTCTCATAGCATCATGGATGGGTATTTTATTGATAAATCTTTTTTGTATTCTAAAGCTGATGGGGGATAAGGAAGAAAAATCCTAAAAGGGCTTCATGGAACAGGGGCAAAGTACTCAATTAGCCAGACGCTTAGGTTTAATGGGATTAATAGCTACCGGCGTTTGTACGGTAATAGGAGGGGGTATTAATGTACTCACCGTGATGATCCAGAAGGAGGTGCCTGGTATCACGCATCAGGTGCCTATGGCCTTCCTCTTGGGGGCAATCCCTGCTATCTTTTGCGCTCTATCATTCGGGATACTTTCCTCCGCCATGCCTACGGCTGGTGGTACCTACATTTATATCTCCCGGGGATTTTCCCCTTTTTTGGGGTTTATATCCACCTTCTCACAATGGCTGGGCCTCACCACGGCAATTGGTGTCATTGCCTATGCCAAGATGTTCCTTTTAGTAGATGCCCTCCATCAAGTTAGGTCTGCCGCAAGTATAGAACACATCTTAAGAAGTGACTTATGTATGGTGGGAATTCCACTGATTATGGTTTGGCTCTCATGGTTGCTTAATGCCCTTGGAATAAAGGCCTATGAAAGGGTTATGATTACCTTTATGTTCTTGATGTTAAGCGGAGGGGCCATACTCATCTTCACCGGTCTCACCACCTCACATGAAGAATTCGCCCAAGCATTGCTTGTAAGGGAGGGTATCCGGTTAGAGGAGCAGGTGCTAGCCACGCCTTCAGCGGGGCTAACAGGTTTATTGAGGGCAGCTGCTGTGCTTTTCTTTGCCTATCTGGGTTTTGATGCAATTTCGCAGGCTGGTGACGAGAGCAAAAAGGCCTCCTTCAGCCTCCCTTTAGCCTTTATTTTCTCGGCAGGGATTATAATAGTATATTACACCCTTTTCTCACTGGCCGTTTATCATAGTATGCCCTGGCAGTATGTATTCTACAAAGCTGCCAGTGGAAAGATTACTGCGCCAGGACTTATGGCCGTCCTGTGGCCTCCTCCTTTGGCCATCTTTGTTATCCTCATGGCTGCCGTGGCTTTGGCCAATGATATTCCTCCCTTGCAGATGGCTACCTCAAGGCTTCTTTATGCCTGGACTCTGGATAAGGTCTTCCCCCACTGGTTAGGCAAAGTAGGAAAGAGATTTATGGTGCCTCATAGGGCCATAACCCTTGGGTCTGTTGCGGCATCTATCATTATCATTGAATGCCATATACATGGTTTTTTTCTGGGGGTGGATTTGGCTACCATGGCCTTGCTTTTTACCTATTTGCTAGTGGGAGTGACCGTTCTGACCCTCCCCTATAGGAATCCCCAGCTTTATAAGGCTGCCAATTTCCTAAAAAACCAAAAACTTCAAAAGGTCTCATCGTTAATGACCGTTATGTTCACATTTTCTATGTTGATTATCCTGATCCAGAAAGACCCTATCTGGCAAGGTAAAATCCTTCAATCTTCCTTTTTCCTCTGGATGCTTTCCTTGAGTTTGGGAGCATTCATCTTTTATTACTACTGGTCTAGGAGAAGTAAGGCCTTGGCCTAAAAAGATTTAAGCCGTTCGTTAAACGAACGGCTTAAAGGAGGGAAGAGTGAATGAGTATGGCAAAGGATGGGGATTACTTTGCCTGGCCTATTTAGGAAGCAAAAACCTTGCCAATCCATCAAAAATATTTAACGCTTGTAACTAGCGATTATGTTTAAAATTTTCTGAATCGGGTTTCTAGACGGAAAGAGATTTTGGAAAAAAGTACAAATTTTTGTACCTCACCACAGTGAATATCTAAGGTCTAGCCATTAAGCTATGGGAATTTTTGAAGTCAAAAAATTTTTACACAAAGTACAAATTTTTGTACCTCACCACAGTGAATATCTAAGGTCTAGCCATTAAGGAGGTAATTTTTGCTTAGGCCTTGGGTATACTCAGATTGTACTTGTTCATTTTGTACTGAAGTAGACTTTTGGTAATTCCCAACAGGGCTGCAGCACGGGCTTGTACATAGTTGCTTTGAATCAGTGCCCGCTCGATCAACTTGGCTTCAATAGCCTCTAGAGATTGGGGAAGATTGGTGGGTAAGGTTATAAGCTTGCCCCAGTCAGGTTCTATCTGGCCTGCTTCCCTGGGTTCTTCAGGCAGGTCGCTTATCTGAATTACATTCCCGCTACATAAGATGACAGCCCTTTCAATGATGTGTTCTAGCTCCCTAACATTCCCCGGCCACTTGCGATTATAAATACTTCTCATGGCCTCCGGCGAGATAGTAATATGGGACTTGCCCATTTCCTTGGAGAACTTATCAATAAAATGGGAAACTAGAAGGGGGATGTCATCTGGTCGGTCCCTCAAAGGAGGGATTTGGATATGTACCACATTGAGCCGGTAGTAGAGATCTTTTCGAAAGTTTCCCTCCTGCACCTCCTTCTTCAGGTCTTTATTAGAAGCAGCAATAACCCGCACATCTACCTTTAGGGTTTTAGTTCCGCCCACTCTTTCAAACTCCATCTCCTGGAGAGTTCGAAGTAATTTTACCTGGAGCGAAGGGGATGTTTCTCCTACCTCATCCAGAAATAAACTTCCGCCATGGGCTATTTCAAATCTTCCCTTTTTTGTGGATATGGCACCGGTGAAGGAGCCTTTTTCGTGCCCAAATAGTTCACTCTCTAGTAAAGTTTCGGTCAAGGCTGCACAATTGATAGAAATGAAGGGCTTATCCCGCCTGGGGCTATTATAATGAATGGCCTTGGCAATAAGCTCTTTGCCGGTACCAGTCTCACCAGTAATAAGTACTGCGGCCTTGGTTGCAGCCACCTTCTCAATGAGCTCAAATATCTTCAACATAGGTTTGCTCTTCCCCACTATATTATCAAACCGGAAACGCCTCCTTAGGGCCTGATTAAGTTGCCTATTTTCCCTTAAAAGGTGATAGGCATCTATAGCCTTCCTTATGTTGAGTTTTAACTCCTCATTTTGAAAAGGCTTAGTGATATAGTCATAGGCCCCCTTCTTCATAGCCTCAATGGCAGTATCTATGGTTCCATATGCGGTCATCATTATCACTGGAAGATCGGGGTTGCTTTCCTTTATATGTTCTAGAAGTTCTATCCCATTCATCTTGGGCATTTTAAGGTCTGTCACCACCAAATCAAGTTCTGCTTCCTTAAGAATCTGAAGTGCCTCCATACCACTCTCGGCAGTGATAACCTCATATCCCTCTTCAGATAATAGTGCATCTAGCACTAAGAGATAGTTTTTTTCATCATCCACTACCAAAACAGTATCCATAGCCTATCCTCGTGGAATACTTATTATTACTGATGTTCCGAGACCTGGTTTACTTCGAATTTCC
>DTXE01000100.1 GCA_012962595.1 Syntrophaceae bacterium
AAAGGGACATAAAACTCTATTTAAGAGATATACTGGATGCAATAAACGCGATAGAAAAATTTGTGGAAGGGATGGATTTTGAAGGTTTTAAGGAGGATGATAAAACCTCAAGCGCTGTTATCAGAAAGTTTGAGATAATCGGTGAAGCAACAAGGAATATCCCCAAGAGCATAAAAGAAAAATATCCTCATATTCCATGGAAGGAGATGGCGGGATTTAGGGATAAACTCATACATTTTTACTTTGGCATAAAATACGAGCTTGTGTGGGATACTGTAAAATTAAGGCTTCCTGAACTAAAAGAAAATATACAAAAAGTTCTCAAAGATATGGAGGAAGAAAAATGAAAGAACTAATAATACCCAAAGTCACCCAATCCTCCGCCACCTCCCTGCCTTATCCTGACAACTTTTTTGATGTGGTTTTCACAGATCCGCCATATTATGATAATGTGCCTTATTCCTATCTTTCTGATTTCTTTTATGTTTGGTTAAAAAGAACAGTTGGAGATTTATACCCTGAATTATTCTCAACGCCACTTACTCCAAAAAGCAAGGAGATAGTTGCATACACAAATAATAGAACTTGGGAAGAGGCAAAAGCATTCTTTGAAGAAAACCTCAAAAAATCATTTCAGGAAATACACAGAGTTTTAAAGCCAAATGGAATTGCAACGATTGTTTATGCTCATAAATCAACCGCTGGCTGGGAGACACTGATCAACTCTCTTTTAGATTCTGGCTTAATTGTTACTGCATCTTGGCCTGTTCATACCGAAATGAAGGCTCGTATAAGAGCTATAGAAACAGCATCCCTTGCATCCTCAATATACTTTGTTGCCCGAAAGATGGAAAGAAAAGAAACAGGTTGGTACAACGATGTGAAAGAAGAGATAAAGAATCACATCTATAAAAAACTTGAAAGGCTCTGGCATGAAGGAATTTCAGGTGCAGATTACTTCATCGCCGCCATAGGCTCCTCCATTGAGATCTTCGGGAAATATGAGAAGGTTATGGATTACGAGGGGAACATAATAAGGGCTGACAAACTACTTGATTTTGTGAGGGATATGGTAACAGATTATGCGGTAAGGCAACTCTTGCAGAACGGCATAGCAGGAGAGCTTTCACCTCTTACAAAGTTTTACATCCTCTGGAGATGGACCTATCAGGAGGCAAGAGTTCATTTCGATGATGCAAGAAAGCTCGCCCAGAGTACAGGGATAGACCTTGCAAGCGAGTGGAATAAAGGCTTCATCAAAAAGGATAAGGAGTTCATAAAAGTTTTAGGACCCCACGAGAGAGATTTGAAAGAAGTTGAGAAATCAAACGAACTCATCGAGGTGCTTCATAATGTACTGGTTTTGTGGAAGGAGGGAAAAAGGGAAGATATAAAAGAGGTTCTTCAGGATTCTGGCTGGGGCAATAAAGATGCTTTTTACCGTGTAGCACAGGCAATATCCGAAACATTACATTCGGAAAGCAGGGAGAAGAAACTCCTTGACGGTTTCCTTTCTGGAAAAGAGAAGATATTAAGTGACCTGTCTGCACAGGCAGGGATGAAAGATAAAGATAGGCAAAAGAGGTTGTTTTGATGGATGAGAACTTGAAAGAAATA
>DTXE01000101.1 GCA_012962595.1 Syntrophaceae bacterium
GTGTTTTTAGAAAGAGATTCGGTGATCGGGTGGCGGTACTTCATAGTAAATTAGGTCTAAATGTGCGCTATGATCAATGGATGCGTGTTAGAAAAAAGGAAGCGGATGTAGTCATCGGTACTCGTTCGGCGATCTTTGCTCCCTTCGATCAGCCTGGTTTGATTATAGTAGATGAAGAACACGATACCTCCTATAAGCAAGAGAAAAAGCTACGGTATAATGCAAGAGATTTGGCTGTGGTACGGGCTAAGATGGCCAAAGCTGTCCTCATTTTGGGCTCAGCCACCCCTTCTATCCAATCCTATTACAATGTAATGAGCCACAAATTTAAGTACCTTCCCCTGTTAAGTCGGGTGGGAGGAGGAGTTTTGCCTAAGGTCAGCTTGGTAGATATGCGTGGTAGAAAAAATAAGGATGGAGAGATACTCTCTCCAGAACTTAAGGAGGCCATTGGAGCAAATTTACAGAGAGGGGAGCAAACTTTGCTCTTCCTGAACAGACGGGGGTTTGCAGGTTTTATCTTATGCACCTCTTGTGGGTATGTGTTTCGATGTTTAAATTGCCATATCAGCCTTACCTATCACCTAAAAGAAGCTACCTTGTGCTGTCATTATTGCGGATTTACCCTGCGGTCCCCAGCCCTTTGCAGAAATTGCCAGGGAAAAGATGTACTTTATTTAGGTCTAGGCACAGAAAGGGTGGAGGAAGAGGTAAAACGGCTCTATCCTCTGGCCAGGGTTGCCAGAATGGATCGGGATGTAATGATAGGCAGGAGATCCTATGTAAAGATCTTAAAGGGCCTTCGGGATGGCACCATTGACATACTTATAGGAACTCAGATGATTACCAAAGGCCATCACTTTCCTAACGTTACCTTAGTAGGTGTAATATTGGCAGACCTGTCCCTCAATATCCCGGACTTCAGGGCTAGCGAACGAACCTTTCAGCTATTGGCTCAGGTTGCCGGAAGGGCTGGAAGAGGTGAGAGGCCAGGTGAAGTTATGATTCAGACTTACAACCCTCATCACTATAGCGTGCTTTCTGCCATGAATCATGACTTTTTTAGGTTCTACAAAGATGAAATTACCAAAAGACGTGAGTTATCTTATCCACCTTTCTCGCATCTCATTAATTTCAAGATACGTGGAAATAGCCTTCAATCTGTGGTTCAGTATTCATATAAATTGGGTGACCTATGCAGGTCCTTACAACAAAAATGTGAGGAATCAAGGAATGGACTCCAAGTACTTGGCCCGGTAGCAGCCCCTCTTTCCAAGATCAAGGGAAAATACCGTTGGCAATTGTTAATAAAAGGACGGCAGGTCAGAATACTCCATGGCTTCTGTAAGAGAGTTTTGGAAGAGGCAAGAGGGATTAGGATTCCAGGCGTTCAATTGATAGTGGATGTGGATCCCATGAACATGCTCTAATTGATAGAAAGAAGCAATCACTATGAACCACGAACTGAGCTCTTGAAAGGTAAGTCTATTTAGGCTATTTTAAGGTATGGTTTTAGAGATTGTAAAATATCCTCATCCGGTTCTTAAGACTCAAGCCAGGCCTGTGGAGAAGATCGATGATACCATTCATAGATTAATAGAGAATATGATAGATACCATGCGCCAGGCTCCAGGTATAGGTCTGGCAGCTCCTCAGGTAGGAGAATCGAAGCAGGTAATGATCGCTGACATAAGTTCAGTTGAGCCCCATAATGATTTAATAGTTCTGATCAACCCCCAGATCGCAGATGCTGAGGGGGAGATGGTGGGCGAAGAAGGCTGTTTAAGTATTTTGGACTTTATGTCGGAGATAAAAAGATATGCTAGGGTAAAGGTGTGTGGTTTGAATAGGGAAGGGGAGATGGTGGAAATTATGGGGGAGGGCCTCCTTGCCAGGGTGCTGCAACATGAAATAGACCATCTGAATGGTATCCTTATACTGGACAGGGTAAGTAGCCTCAAAAGAAATCTTTATAAGATGAGGCTCAAAAAATGGATGAGGGAGGGTCGTGAAGATTGACTATCCTCTTAAAATAATCTTCTTTGGGAGTCCTCAATTTGCTATTCCTGCCTTAAAGGCTCTAATAGAAGGTGAGGATAAGATAGTAGGGGTTGTTACTCAACCTGACCGTCCCAAGGGGAGGGGGAGGGTAGTTTCCTCCACTCCTGTAAAGGTATTTGCCATAGAAAACGGACTTGAGGTCTTTCAGCCACTTAAGGCAAAGGATGTGTCATTCATAGAAAAAATAGCCCAAATTGATCCGGACTTATTGGTAGTAGTAGCTTATGGACAAATCTTACCTCAGAGTCTATTAGATATCCCAGGATTCGGTGCCATCAACGTTCATGCCTCGCTACTCCCCAAATACAGGGGTGCAGCACCCATCCAATGGGCTATTATCTGCGGTGAGCACCAAACGGGCATCACCACCATTAAGATGGAAGCAGGGCTCGATACCGGCGATATTCTTATGCAGAGTAAAGTAGCCATAAGGGAGGATGATACCGCCAAAAGCCTGCATGACCGCTTGGCTGAGGAAGGCGCAAAAGTTCTTATGGAAACTATCTCTCGACTGAAAGAAGGCTCCTTAAAACCTATACCCCAAAATCATTCTAAGTCCACTTATGCACCAATTTTAAAGAGAGAGCATGGTATCATTGACTGGAGCAATGAGGCTAGGATTATCTGCAATTGGATTCGGGGCCTGGATCCATGGCCTGGTTGCTTTACTACATGGGGGGGTAAGACTATAAAGGTCTTTGGCTGCACTGCCATAGAAGATGAGGGCACTCATTCACCTGGTGAAATAGTAGAGATTACTCCCCATGGCTTAAAGGTAGCAACTGGTAAGGGGTACGTACTGTTAAGAGAACTCCAATTAGAAGGTTCTCGTCGGATGGCAGTTTCGGAATTTATTCTGGGACATGATATCACGGTTGGGGAAATACTGGGCTCTGACTTTGTTAAACCCATCCCCAGAGAGGCCCTATAGTCTCATAGTAGAGAGTATTGTAGTAGAAGGTTTTTGCAAAAGTCTAAGAGGAATATGAAACATTCATGACCCTCCAGGCCACAAAGAAACATGAAAATGCAATATAGGCAGGGATTAAAATTCAAAATCCCAAATTCCAAATCCCAAATTCCAAAC
>DTXE01000102.1 GCA_012962595.1 Syntrophaceae bacterium
ACCCGAAAAGAACGCAAAACGCTGGAAGACGCCAGCCGCCGCGCGCAGCGCCGCCGCGATCTGTAGGGTTTGGAATTTGGAATTTGGAATTTGGAATTTGGGATTTGGGATTTGGTATTTTGAATTTTAATCCCTGCCTGTATTGCATTTTCATTCTTCCTTGTGGCCCCAAGGGCCATGAGGGTTTCACCAGTTTCCATGCGATCTGGAATGCCACAAATGTCTTTCCTGTGCCAGTGGCCATAGCTAGGAGAATACGTTTTCTGCCCTTAAGGATTGCTTCGATGATTTCACGGATGGCTGTTTCCTGGTAATAGCGCGGTTTCTTACCTCCAGGTTCGTGATAGTATGGATGAAGCAGGGGATCCTTGGACATTCTCCAGGTAACTCCAGGCTCTCCCATTTTGAATAGAAACTTGACATCTTTTTTCCAATTTACATATCGGTTCCATAATTCTTCCGGCCGGGGGAAGCGCTCTAGGCTCATTTGTTGATTGGTGATAAAATCAAACTCTTCAATCCCATGACCGTTGGTAGGATAGGCAAACGTAACACCTAACATCTCAGCATAATCTTTGGCCTGTTGAATTCCATCCAGAGGTGAATGGGATTCATCTTTTGCTTCTACTACAGCTATAGGAAGGGATTTGGCGTAACGGAGGATATAATCAGCTTTCTTGCGCTCTTCTCTCACATGTGTATCACCCACAAGACCAATACGGCCATCAGTTATATAGTATTCTCTGGAAATAAAACTTTCTTTCCACCCTGCCTCATGCAATTTAGGGTCGATTAATTTGGCTCTGGTGTCGGCTTCGTTGAGCATAGGATTATGTTGCTTTTGGCCTTAGGCATCCCTTAAGTGGGTTGGAAATGGGGTATAAAACCGTATTTGCCGTATATCTCCTGGGCATTTCTTGATTTTATGAAATCTAGGAATTTTTCTGCATTAGAAGGATTTGAACAATCCTTGAGCTTAGTTATGAAATAGTTTATCTTGTCCCTCTGATCCAACCCTTCTCCCGGCTCAATGGCCTCTACCTTAAGACCCTCTCTCTGGGCATTGATGACCTCCGTGGCCCAAACAGGACCCACATCAACTGTGCCCTTTTTTAGCCTGAGTGGGGTCTCTCTGTGGTGGACTATGGTCAGAATAGTGGTTCCTTCAGCCCGTTTCTCTTCCATGATTCTCTTAACTAATGTCTCACCTCCAGCCTGTCTATACATGTCAACAATATACTGAGCAATATCCTCGGTTTCTAAACTTGGTTGGGAAATCCTAACCTCATCCTTACCGAGGTCTTTCACCGAATTGATTCCTGCCGGATTTCCCTCAGGCACCATTAGTACAATTCTATTGTGGAGGTAAAGTGAGTAATCACCCTTATCAATGAGATTATTTTCTTCCAGTTTTTTCATAGCCTTTTCTGTGACCGAGGCATAGATATCTGGTCTGATACCGATTACCTTATCTCTAAAAATGGCCCCTCCCGCCAGGATTTGTCGTAGCTCTAACCCTGGAGGCAAGGTTTCGTAGAAGATTTTTTTAATCTCTGGGTATTTCTTTTGAAGGGTCTCAAGGAGTTCTTCCATTACCATGAATTGATTGCCCGCTACAAAGAGTGCCAGGTCGGCATTCTCCATATATTCAAGATTGTGGAGGTCATCACCTCTATTGGACGGGATCCTGGGCATTTCTACCTTTTCACCAGGATTACACATCTTTTACCTCCTTTAAAAAATTTAAAATCCAAATGTTCGTTTAACCCGTTAGGTTTGTTAATGAACTACATGAACAAAATGGTCTCAACAATTTTAATGATCTAAATCATTTTGACATTTGTCATTGCCCATGGTAATTACAATTCACCACTTACCAAGGTTTCGGTGGACTGGATGCCTTGTAATCCCCGTATTTGGCTAATAATAAGTCTTGATAGTTCATGCAGGGTTTTGCTCTTAACTTCTACTAATGCATCCCATCGCCCAAACACCAGAGTAACATCCTTGACCCCAGGTATAACTCTGACCTGAGAAAGTGTATTCTCCTCTAATCCAGGTACTAAACTGATCAAAACGTATCCTTTTACCATATTCATACCTCCAGGGATTCTGAAAAGGTATCCTTTATCCCTTTTATGTCTTGCTCGCATCTTACATCTTTTCTGCCTATCTTTCAAGATTGCTACCTAAAATGGCATAAGAATATACACCAAATGTCAATTGGAATCCAAAATACCTAAAACGCCCTTAATTCACCATACATGTGCACCATTATGTGATTTATAATTTGTTTATCTTGAATCTTGTATCCTGTATCGTGGATTGTACAGTTTTACAGAGCAAAAGGGTTTTTTACAGCTCTCCCACTATGATTGATTTTGAGGGAAATTTATGATAGCATTCAGAAATACAGGAGGTATAAGGTAATGGTGAATTTGTTATGGTTACAGAGCGGTGGCTGCAACGGGGATACTATATCATTCCTTAATGCGGAGCAACCACATGTACTTACTGCACTGAAGATGCTGGATATAAATTTACTGTGGCATCCCTTTCTCAGCCTTGAAATGGGGGAAGAGGTGGAGAGGATATTTGATCAGTGCATTTCCAAGAAAACAAAACTTGATATCTTGATAATGGAAGGTTCTGTAATTTGTGGCCCGGATGGTAACGGCAAGTATTTTCTATTTAATGGTCGGCCATTTAAGGACTGGATAGACAAGCTTGCTAAAGTTACTCAATACACCATAGCCATCGGCACCTGTGCTGCCTTTGGCGGGATAGTGGCTGCCGGGGCTAATTTTGTTGAGGCTACTGGTCTCCAGTTCTTGAAAAGGCAGAAAGGGGGGCTTTTGGGAAAGGATTATGTCTCTGGTTCTGGTCTCCCGGTGGTCAACGTTCCAGGTTGTCCCTGTCATCCTGATTGGATTGTAGAAACACTCATGCGGCTAGTTATGGGAAAGTTGGGTCTCAGTGAATTAGATGATTTCAATCGACCTAAGGCCATCTATAAGAAGCTAGCTCATCATGGCTGTCCCAGAAATGAATTTTATGAATTTAAGGCTTCCGCCTTGGAATATGGCCAGCAGGGGTGTCTGTTTGAGTATCTGGGCTGTAAGGGAACATTGTGTGAATCAGACTGTAACGAGCGCATGTGGCTAGGTCGTACAGGAAGCTGCACTAGAGCAGGATTTCCCTGTATTGCCTGTACCTCACCAGATTTTCCTGATGGCTCTGTACCTTTCTTTGAGACTAGAAAGATAGGCGAGGTTCCAGTTACATTGCCCCTTGATGTCCCCAAAGCTTGGTATGTGGGGATGGCTAACTTAGCGAAGCTTGCTACTCCTGAGAGATTAAAGAAAAATGCGGTGTCATTCAGAAGGGTAGACTGACTACATAGGAGCTTAGTGTAAATAAGAAGATTAACAGGATAAATATTTAAGTCCATTTAATCGGGTAGAAGGTGATTTAGAGATAATTGTGGAGGTTAAGGATGGAAAGGTGCGAAATGCCAAGTCCAAGGGTGTGATGTTTAGAGGATTTGAAATGATGCTAAAGGGAAGGAACCCTATGGATGCCATAGTGTTTACTTCAAGGATATGTGGAATCTGTGGGGCATCACATGGATTGGCTAGCTCGAAAGCTATAAGAAATGCCTGGAAGTCTAAAATGCCAGAAAATGCGTATAGAGTGAAAAATATCGTTTTGGCAATCGAGAACCTTATGAGTCACATAGTACACTTCTATGCCTTATTTGCCCCTGATTTGACCAATAAGAAATATTCATCGTATCCAGGATATCCGGAGCTGGTGAGGCGCTTTCTTCCTTTTAAGGGAATATCCTACCTGAAGGCCATTAGGGCACGTCCCAGTATGTTAGAACTTATGGGGGTATTTGCAGGCAAGTGGCCTAACACACTTGTCTTCCAGCCAGGAGG
>DTXE01000103.1 GCA_012962595.1 Syntrophaceae bacterium
AAGGGAAAGGTGATGGGCGTTTATCACATAACTTATAGCCCAGAATTAAAAGAAGTTTGCCTTTATTTTAATGGGGGATGTAACTTTCGTTGTCATGGCTGTATAAGTAAATATCATCCAGAGGATTGTCATTTGGATGAGGCACCAAGGCGAAGTAAAAACAGAAGCCTGTCCCAAAGTGAAGTTATATCATACTTACAACCACTCTCTTTTAAAAGGGTAATCTTTTTGGGTTGGGAGCCAACAGTGGATTCTGTTTTCCTTCCTTTAGCCAAAACCCTAAAAGAGAAATTTTCTACTTTCCATATCCTGATTACCAATGGGTGGAAATATGTGGATGATGAGGCAATAGATGAGGTCTGTGTGAGTATCAAGGCAATCACCCAGTCTCTCTTTAAAGATTTTACCGGTAGAGATAATCCTGCGAGAGTGCTTAGGAATTTTGAGAGGTATGCCAATAACCCCTTGGTTAAATTACGGGCTGAAAGTGTCTTTATTCCCGGCTATATCCATGAAGAAGAGATAGGCCATATTGCCAGATTTATCGCTAGTATAAATACCGTTATCCCTTATCGGATTGATGCCTACATCCCTATCAATGCCTATTTTGATGGGAAAGATAGATTCCGAAGGCCCACACAAGAAGAGATGGAAAAGGTGAGAGAGGTTGCCACCAAACATCTCAAAAATGTCTCCATTCTTACCTCTAATATGAAAGTGAAATGGAGGGTAGAAAGGGTATATTAAGGGTATGGATATGATGTGGCGTTTAATCTTTACCCTAATATTTTTGCTTAACATTTACAGTGAAACCTTCTCATTTCCACTAAAACCTTCCAACACCCCTCAGAGAATAGTCTCTCTGGGTCCATCTCTCACAGAAGAACTTTACTTATTGGGGGTAGAAGATAAGATTGTGGGTGTAACCGTATATTGTAATAGACCAAAAGAGGCACAGGATAAAGAAAAGGTAGGCACGGTTATAAAGGTGGATGTTGAAAGGATTATAAGTCTTAAACCAGACCTATTATTAGCAACTACCTTAAGTGACCCCGCCCAGATGAAAAAGATAAGGTCCTTAGGCATAAAGGTTGTCACCTTTCCTTCCTGCAGAAATTTTTCTGAGATTTGTGAGCAGTTTTTAAAATTGGGAAAGATTACGGGACGAGAAGAGAAAGCAAGGGAAATCATTGGTGA
>DTXE01000104.1 GCA_012962595.1 Syntrophaceae bacterium
TTGGATATTTAAGTTTTGAATTTATTTGGTATTTGATGCTTGGGATTTGGAATTTAAACTAGAGGAGCTATTTTCACATGAAAACCTGTAATTTGGTACCTGAATAGAGGCTAAAACCCAAAAATGACTTCTGGCAAAGATTTCTTTTTTCAATCTTTGAAAATACTTATATCCGGCATGGGGTAATGCTTAATATTGAGCGTCCAGAGCTGCATACCATAATGAGTAGCGCTAGCAGCGATCAAGGCATCTGCAATCTCTACACCATAAGATTTACTAAACTTGCTTAAATATTGCCCAGCTCTTTTACCGATGGTATCTGTAATAGAGAGGGCTTCCAATACCAGGAAGAGATTGCTAATCTCTTTTTCCTCCCCCTTTCTCATTCCAGCATAAATTTCTGCAACCGATATAGGTGTCCATGCTAGGACAGCACCCCTTTTAATGAGATTCTTGATTTTTTGTGTAATATGGGATTTATTACGTAGCCATTCAATAATTACATCAGTATCCAAAAGGATTTTAGCCGAGGCCAAAACGTTTCCTCCGTGTATCTTTTCTGAGACCACGAATGTACATATCTATCTCTTTTAAGTCCTCACGATCCTTCCACAAGCCAGCTAATTGATCTACAATCTGTGTTTTATCTACCTTGTCACCTTGCATGTATTTCTCGGCTACAGCCTGCCTCACCAATTCAGAAATGGACTTTCTATGCTGACGGCTTAAGGCTGAAAGTATGCGATATATTTCATCATCTAAAAAAAGCTGAGTTCGTCTCATGGTCCAGTTCTCCATAGATTAATCTACGATGTATATTATACATCTAACAATCCTGCCCTGTCAACTTTAATCACCTTCCGATATCTGGATAAATTACTCACCTGGTTTCTCCCCTCAAAAAATATTATGCCTGATGATATGCCACAGGGCAGCGATTCCATCTTTCCAGGTTATCTTTTTCCCCTCCAGATAATCACGTCCCCAATATGAAATGGGAACTTCATATATTCTATACTTCCCCTTAGCTAATTTGGCAGTAACCTCTGGTTCAAATCCAAATCTTTCTGACCTCAGATTAAGGCTTTTTATAACCTCCGCTCTGAAAACCTTGTAACCAGTCTCCATATCAGTGAGATTTAGGTCAGTAAGCATATTCGAGAAGGTGGTCAAAATCTTATTCCCTACATAGTGCCAAAAGAATAGTACTCTATGGGGTCCACCTAAAAACCGTGAACCATACACAGCATCAGCTTTCCCCTCCAGAATGGGGCTAAGTAGATTGGGGTATTCTGATGGATCGTATTCCAGATCAGCATCCTGTATAATCACTATGTCGCCTTTGACATGTTTTATAGCTGTTTTTATACAGGCTCCTTTTCCTCTGTTTATATCATGGAAAAAGACCTTTAAGCCTTCCCTATTTATGGTCTTAAGAATCTCCTTGGTACCATCTGTCGAGCCATCGTCCACTACAATAATCTCCTTTGGGATGGCTGTGGAATAAACCCTTTCTATTATCTCTTCTATGGTATTTTTCTCGTTATATACAGGAATAATAACAGAAACTAGCATCAGTATTCTCTATTTATTAGAATACATGAGGAGGGGGTTCTTTTTTACCACAGAGGCGGAGAGAACGCAGAGAAGTTTTAAGTTTTTCATCCATCCCAGAATTAAGGTGATTTATTCCATTATTCCATAAATCTTTACAGCCTTCTCCTTCCCTTTTACCCTTTCTTCTCCGAGTGGAAAGGTGTTTATCATCCCCTCTATTTTTTCAAAGGTAAACTCGCTGATTATTATAGGAGCTTCCTCATAGCGACGAGTAAGGCCCTCAAGTCTTGCCCCCAGATTAACGGTATCCCCTATAACTGTGTAATCCATCTTTTTTCCTTCTGCCCCGATGTTGCCCACAATGGCATAACCTGTGTTTATGCCTATACCATTATCTAGGGGTACCTTGCCTTCCTTTTTCCACCTTTTCTGAAGATCCTTCAGGCTTCGCCTCATTTCTAAGGCACATTTCACCGCCCTCAAGGCATGGTCAGGCTGTTCCACCGGAGCACCCCAGAAGGCCACAATTTCATCCCCCACGAACTTGTCCAAGGTTCCTTCATATTGAAAAATGACCCCCGTCATGCTGGAAAGATACTCATTAAGCATGGTAACCACTTCCTCTGGTTTGCTTCTCTCTGAAAATGTGGTAAAGGCCCTGATATCAGAAAAAAGTACAGTAATTTCCCTTTTGTGGCCACCTAACCTGGCCTTTGATGGATCTTTCAAAAGCTCCTCCACAATCCTAGGGGCCACATAGCTAGAGAACATGGCTCTAATCTTCCTTTTTTCCCTCTCCTCTGAGGCATATCGGTAAATGGTCACCGCACTGTATGCCATGATGATGTTTAAACTAGGATGGAGGGCACATAACCACAGCGTAAAATGGGCAAAGAGGTAGTAAGTAACAGATAGGTATAAAACAAGCAGAGAAAGGCAAAAGCCAGCGCTTAAGAATGCCCCGGTCCTGGGCAGCAAAAGAATCATTAAGATACCTGTGGCAATAATAGCTATAGCCTCTATCCATTTATCTACCCGCCTTAAAAACCTTCTTTCAAGGATATTGGATATTATATTAGCGTGACTTTCTACACCAGGCATATTGGAAGATAAAGGTGTAACCCTTAGGTCATAAAGTCCCAGAGCTGTAGCCCCTATAAGGACGATCTTATTTCTGAAGGTGCCTTCAGGTAATTTCCCTTCTAAAAGGTCCAGACAGGAAAACTGGTGAAACACCCCCCGTTTTCCATAGTAGTCTATGACCATTCGGCCATATTGATCGGTAGGTATAAAGGTATCTCCAAATTTAATTCCATCCTTTTCCAAAACGATTTTTTCTTTAGGAATCTCCTTAAAAATGGCACATGCCCAGAGCCCTAGGGAAGGGTAAAAATACCCGCCATAATCAATGCCCAAGGCGTATCTTCTTAAAACCCCATCCTTTTCTGGGAGCATATTTATATGGCCCACGGCCATGGCATTTTCGGCCAGCTCAGGCAAAGGAAGCAACACATCCTTTGCCATTAAAGGAGAAAGAGATTTTGCTTTAAATGAAGGAAGGGCAGATGAAAACAGGAACTCTGGTACAGAAAGGGTGCCAGCTTCGGGAGTACCTAAGGTGAACACCATGGGAAGGACCACGTTTCCTGCCCTTTTTATACAGGCAGCAAAATAGGGGTCATTTCTCTCCTGCTCGCAAAAAAGGACATCAAAGGCCACTACCTTGGCCCCATCCTGTGAAAGCCCCTCAGCTATGTCGCCCAAGATGTCCCTGGGCCAGGGCCACCTCCCTATAGTCTCAAGGCTTTGCTCATCAATACACAGGATAACTACATCCCTTGGAGTAGGCCTACCTTCTCTTATCAAAAAACGTACATCCAGGAGTTTCTCTTCAAGGAGAGAGAGGGGAGTAAATGAGAAAAGATGCAAAAGTAGAATGGAGAATGTAATGGCGATAACCAGAAGGATGAGAAAGTGTTTTTTTACCGATATCACTTCTCTCTTATAACCAAACTAGGGGCTATCTCATTATACATCTTTGCCATCTCAAATCAATGTCAAATCAGGATGGGGAGAGTCCTTTCTGTTTAAGTTTATCTATACCTTCATGTGAAA
>DTXE01000105.1 GCA_012962595.1 Syntrophaceae bacterium
CTTTTAGTGCTCTTGTTTTAATTGCCATCATAATCTTAGTTTTTGCAAAGTTATGAGTTATCCTATTAAACTTCTTACTAGTGTCATGGTCTTGGTTGAATCTCAGGTCTTCTACTGACTTCTGCCTACTGACTACTAATCTCAAACGGTTCCTTCCAATATAAGACCCAATTACCTACCCCGTGGGCCCGAAGGCCCTTCTCGAAGTTATCCTCAGCCAATGGAAAAAGCGAAATACCGAATGCCTTAAGCCCGCACACCAGTTGTTCCTCAAGTAGAAGTAAGTCTTTCTAAGAATTTCACAAAGGAGCCAAGTGCTTGCTGTACCTCACCAAAAATCTTTTCCTCAAAGATTTTCAGCAAGTTCATAACCTTCAATTCGCTCAACTCAAATCCATAGTGGCTTCTAAATACATGGCGGAACCCACGGAGTTCATCTAAAGATTCCTTCAGTGCATCATTAATTACAGCCGGCCTAATATCTTTCAAGACTAAGGTCATATTTTCTAAAAGCTCGCTATGCCAATCCTCTCCTTTTGGAACTTGGCCATCAATAGATTTGGCAATAGCATTCGTGATTTTAAAACTTCGATTCTACCCATCCAGTTCCTCCAGTGCTCCCATATTTTTAAGCCAATCTTTGGGGCAGTCTTCTTTCATAATCAAATCTATCTTGAAAGAGGATAGATCCTGAAGTTTGGAGACTGCTTGAAAGTATTTCCTGGAACTAAGGCCCTCGATCAATAAATCTATATCGGATAGTTCCCAAAAGAAGTCATCGGAAAGCAACGAGCCAAACAGGTAAACCTTTTTCACACCAAATTTGTCTTTCAAAAGCCGTGCACCATGCCTCGCCACCTGGTAGGCTTCTTCCCTTAATTTTTTACGTTCCTGTTCTTCTGATGCTAACCTTTTCTGCCAGGCAACTACGTAAATGGCATAATCTTTTGATTCCATAAAACAGTGTCCCTACTGACTATTTCTTTAAAAGCTGCAGTCACTGTCTACTGTCTACTGTCTACTGACTACTGTCTACTGAATCTTAAACGGCACCTTCCGATATAAGACCCAGTTTTCACCTCGTTTTTTCCCTCAGTATGTTGTTGCAATAGTTAAAAATTAAACTCTCTTTCAACCCCTATCTAGATCGGTTCAAATAGCATTGATGGAAAAGAATCTTTTGGTAAGGCCACCCAATGGCTATAAATAGTACCCCGGATGATCGCTTTATTAACCTTTCCTCTAACTAAAAGATATCTAGCTGTGGCAACTAATACTTCATATTCGTAGAATTCCCTAATTCCGTCCACCGGTATAGTAACACATGAGGTCTGGCCACCATTAGGATACTCTTCACATACTTCTATTTTAGAGACCTCCATTAGCTGAAACATAGTTCGTTTCTTGCCAAGCATAAAGGTCTGGCCAACCTGATATGTCTCTATCAAACTTTTACTCTTCGAAAATCCCCAGGTTTCCATAACCTGTCCAGGTAAAATTCCTTCGATAGAACCATATGTGGGTATAAAATAGGGTCGATCACTTTGCTTAAGCATCTTCGTTTTTCTATCAAAATCAAAATACTTATCAGTTCGAGGATAAACCTCATTGACTACATTAAAGTCAGAGAAATTTTTGCTAGCATTCCGATCTACAAAAATTCCGGGTGAAAACCAAATGGGGATTTTTTTTAGGTCATAGGTCTTACTAAAATCATAATTATCTTCCATAAGATTAATTCTTTTGGCTACCCTACTTTGTTCCCTTGTTAAACTAGCATATAAAGCCTCCGAGGTTACAAAAAAGTGAGTGTGATACTTGGAACCAAAATCTGAGGCTACATGAGTAAATCGGCCACAATTTATGAGGAGAAATCTACAACAATAAATCATAAGGGACCACCTTCTCTATTTTTTTTTCATTATTCAAGGGCGTCAAGATATTTTTTGAATTCCGTCTTTAAATTCTCATCTGCTATTTCTAAAATATTCTCATTCCCGAAAATGGTAACCTCCTTGTTTAGAGCATCAAATTTTGCTTTAGGATCGTTAGCATCAAATTTTGCTTTTAAACCATCGATTCCATCTTCATCCGCCCACTTAAGCAAGTCAAGGATGGAAAACCTAGGATAGCCAGTAGATACAGCCAAGAATTCACTATCAAATTTGCCATGATTTGTAGAATATTTTCCGTAACCATGTTCATCTGCCCTCTTAATAGCTGAAATCAAACCAGCTACATCCAACAGAGTAGGGCTTTCAATCATGGTAATGAAGGGAAAATGAACACCTGGCTTTACATATTCATAAAGATGATATGTCTCAGCTCCTCTCTGCTTAGCGAGATCTTCATAAATTTGATTTCCAATACCCATTCCCTCCTCACTATCCATAGTAGCGACACAATCAAGAGCATCCTCAATTGAATAGGTATCAAAATATCTAATGCGGGAGAAGGTTCCAACCCGTCCTGCTTCTAATCCACCAAACAGGGAGCAATTCCAACAAGCTATGCAAAGGTTGTCAGGTACCGTACAAGCTTTATTATTAAACTTTTGCTCAAAGAACGTTTTCCATTCTGTTCCATTGCTAATTTCCACAAGCTCCCTAAATAGACTCATATGTGCCCTACGTTCGATTCCTTTAAGCTTCCTAGCAATGAATTCTGCTCTGAGCTTTCCCAAAAGTTCTACTTTGTCTATATACGTTTCGTTAGAATATCCTTCATGTGAAACAGGTAAAAAACGCGACTTTGCAGTTTTGACACCTACAATAGTGACTACCTCCCTAGTAAAATATGCAGGTACCACCTTCCGCTTATTGACTACCTGGGGGATTAGGATATCATTAATCTTTGCTAATTGAGCAGAAAACTCATTAATCGTTGCCATTTTATTCCACCTCCTCTATGGTTGTCTCAATTTCTTCTTCTGGCACTTCGCCAGAGAGCGCTTTCTTGAAGTAAGATGATCTGGCTTTCAGATACCCTTTTACCTCATTTTTTAAGGCTTTTATTTCCTCAGTAGAATATATCTCCTCAAGTTTGTTGATATTCTGTGAAATGGCACCATCAAAGTGGGAATCAATGAAGGCTTCTTCAGCTGCCTCTGTCCTACCTTTAAAAGTCTGAATGTACTCGTTTATAAGAAGTCTTCGAGGATAAAGATAGTTATATAATCTGCCATATAGACTTTGGGAAAGATACTGAAGGGTATCTTTTCGATCTTCGAAAAGATCCTTATTTTCTTTCATCCATTCAAAGACCCTAACTAAATCAGGGAAATGCTCCTCCTTTCTTCTAGCATCCCGGAGAATCTTGCTCTCCCACTCCCGAAATCCTGCCTCTACTGAATTATATCTGCGGATAAGACCTAAAAGAAGTCGGGGATACTTCTCATACTTGGTAGGACGGGCGCCTAATCGTTTAGGAAGAAGGTCCATTTCATTAAGGACTGGAAAAAGTAACGAGCAAAACTCCGAAATCCTGGAGGTATCGACCTGCTTTGCCATATTAGCTCACCTCCTCTAATTGTGAAAGTTCTTTGAACATCTTAAGGTATTCCAATGAATCAACTACACCTTGTCCTTTAATCCATTCATTTGAAAGCCGCTTGTACTTGAAATCCTCGAATCTATCACCTCCTCTTATCGGTGAATTCCTCAAAATCTCTGAAAATGTTTCCAATGGTTCATCAAGAAATCGCTCGGCAAGAAGAATCTTGTCTGTAATCGACTTACCAACTCGACCAGCAATCAATTTCTGGACATATTTACTGATTACATTGTATTGGGCAATTGCTTTACTAGCAGAAACAAAATAGGATCTAATGTAGAAGGTATCACTTAAATTCTGATCGAGGGTAAGTAAAGGAATAGATTGGTAATAATATGAACCTTCACAACCACAGATTTCTCTCAAAAGTCCCAGGATGGCATAAACATAGATTCGACTTTTACTGAAGCGTTTCTGGATAAAATCTGTTCCAAATCGCCGTAGTTCCTCACCCTGCAAGCGAAATTGAGGTAGTATGAACAGGATAAGTCGTAATTCTCCCATTCCTATAGGAATGATTTTGCTCTTTAAAGGCGAATCTGTATCTACTATTCCTGCAATTGCTTCTAATGCTGGGGCAAATTGGAAAGATGGACTATCAAGCACTTCCAGTAAAGCATCAAGAGCGTCCTTCTCTGCCCCACCTTTAATTTGGATAGAGAATTTTTCTCTATCTCTTAAGGCATTACGAATTTCATCAACGTTACGAAATTCTCTGACTAGAGTAAATAGCCTATCAAGCTTGCGATTAAGACTTTGGAGTTCATCATCCGTATGCTTTCCATAGTGAAAGATGAGATTATAAGTTTTAGGAATCTGTTCACGCTTTGGAGTATAAGACCCCAATAATTTAGTTATTAAGTAGGATGACACTCCACATTTTATACACAATTTTTCTTTATCTATTCCTTTTTGTCTTACTACCTGGTTGTGAAATCGCTTTATGGCTAAACCAACGAGGATATTCTTATCAAGTAAAATTGAGTTTCGACAACCACAGAGCCTACAAGACAAAGATGTATCCATCTTCTTACTATATCTGAGTCCATAATGTCCTATTTGACAATCTTGAATTAGTACTCGAATAAATTCTTTCTCGGATTCTTGAATTAATTTATTGGACACGTAAGGTAAGAGCCATTCATTAGTTTCCGTACTCCCTTTTTCAAACTTGTCAAGTAGCCTAATGAGCAACTTTTTTAGATGAGTTGGATTAAATAAGATTTCACGAGTTCTTTTTTGTTTATCTCGCTTTATCGAAAATGATTTTTTTATTTGATCTTTAACAGCCTTAACATGAATATCTGCCGAAATGTCCAGGTTGAATGCCTCAATGAGTTCTTGTGGTTGCACAATGCCATATTCAGAAGCAAGGTGAATAAGAAAAGTTGCCGGACTTTGACAATCTCCACTCCCCCCACTTGTCTTGCCATAGAAAAAGGCTATACTAGAGACTATTGTCTGGAGTGACTCTTCCCATTCTGAAGATGCTAACATATGCTGTATTTTTGTTCGTATTGCTCTTTCCAAATTAGCTCTGAGAAAACTCGGAACTGCATATATTGGAAAGGGCTCGAAATCAGATTTACGAAAGGAAAACATATTTGAAAAATCACCAAATATTCCTTTAACAGGGTCTGTATCTGAAAAATAAAGTTCGGGCAGTAGTCTTCCAATTTCTTCTTCCCAATATTTGATAATTTCATCTAAGGGATATGGTTGGATAATCAAGTAATAAAAATCTCTAATATCGCCAAAAATTAGTGAAAATAGGAGCCCTGATCTCTTCATTGAATTTTCCAAACTGGTAATTAAGAACTTATTTAGCAAAACATTTCCTAAAAAGACTTCTTCTCTTTCTACAACAGGTAAAGAGAGCCTTAACAAAAGTAGACTTCTCCCGTCAGATAAAGATTTTCTCCATTCCACAGTATGAGATATGACTTTTTCTGCAATCTCTCTGTGGGTAATCTCGGTAATATTTTGCTCAATCAGAAATTTTTCTATATTCTTTTCAATAGAAACGAATAAATCAGGCATCTATTCCACCTCCAATTAAAGTCAAAATGTCTTTTAAGTTATAATCTCTTGGTTCATCTAGCTTAAGGGAATCTTCTATAATCCTTTGCTCTTTAATCAAAAAATTTACCAATTGAGAGTAGCTTGGTGTCTCTCGTAAAATGGGAGTCCAATCAATTTGCTTCTCAAAACAATAGGATTGTATTAAATCGGCTATTATTACTATACCACCAAAAGGATAATACTCGAAAAGGAGATCGATAAGCGTAATCCGTTCTGTCTCCTTTAGATTAAAAACTGTCCATTCCCGGCGTATTCTCCATTTTCCATTTTCTCTGGAAATATAGAACAGACCGTGATGAGTGGCCGCAAAGGCTAAAATATCGTCTATTATGCTTTCATCAACGGTTATTTTCTCACTGATTTGCTCAGACAAAAACTTGCAAATTCCAGTTAATTCACTCCGAATAGCATCTTCATAGTCAATGGTATTAGCTTCATGTTTTATTCTTTTTACAACTTTTTCACCACGGAGCATTTTTTGGAAGACAGGATCAATCTTACCGATATCGTGGAGAAATGATCCCAGAAGTAAAATCTTTCGTTTCTTCTCGTCGAAGCCTTTTCCCCATAAGGTGATAATTTTTTGAGCGATCTGGGTGACTTGGACAAGATGGTCAAATAAAGATAAACCTTTTGATTTGGCAAGGATTGAATCACTTTTCAGAAGATCAACTAGCATTTTTATATAACCTCTCATATACATAAAAACATGCCCCAGAAACTTTTTCTAACAAGAACATCCCTAATATCCCTTCTTGATGTCTTAATCCATCCCAGTCATAATATACTTCTTCTAAATTCGCCACGCCGGCACCTTCAAGGAGGGTAATAGCCGCCTTTGGCCCATCAATTCCTTTTATAAAGAGAAAGACTTGGCCAGGAATTACCAAAGGATTTTGAAAATAATCTTCTACTAGAGAAGAGCCAATATCATCTTTAGCTGCCCGTCTGATATAGATATCTCCGTGTAGTAGAAGGAACTTGCCCAACTGTGTATCCACAATCTCATTGAAATGTCCCAAGCTTGCTATCATTTGAGCTGTAAGGGAGGGTTTTTTCAACAGTTCTTGCCATCTTTTTCTTAAATTTCTTCCGGCCTCAGATTTTATTAGTTTAGTTTCAATTACCCAATATATCTGAAAATCTATAATTCGATAGATATTTTCCCATTTATAAAAGAGAAATCTAGTATTCTCAAAAGTCTTTTTGATATCCACATAGACATCTTCCCATAGGGCTTTTTTAAAAATGAGTTCTGTAAAATACATATCTGCACTGCCAATCTCAAAGGCTGAGTTGGTAGCGTAAAGTCTATCATTGCAAACATAACGGAGTAGTGAAAATGGATCTTTGGTAATGCCTTCCTTGAGCGATATTGAAGGAAAAGTCCCTCTCAATCCATAGGAAAATTCTATTCTCTTTGCTTTTAGCTCCTTTGCCAAAGGATTGACCGTTAGCAAATTTAAACCCTTGTTTAACTTCTTACCAATTCGTCCCATTTGTTCATTTATCAAGTAATGGATAGAATCTAGAAAAACCGATTTTTGAGCATAGAGTTTTTTAGGAAATTCGTCTCTTATAATTTTTGAGAATTCTTCCCTAGAAACTTCTGAGAGAATTCTTCCTTTAAATCTTCCCAAGGTATCACCATTAACAAATACCCAAACTTCGCTTTCAGATCCATGTCTTCCAACTCTGCCAAATCTTTGAAGAAAAGAGTTTCCTTCGCATTCTTCAGTTATCAAGAGTTCGGCATCGAAATCTACTCCCACCTCCACTGCAGAAGTGGAAACAAGCACTGCTCGGGGTAAATCTCGAGCTGAAAACAAATTGATCAATCCCTCTCGTGCCGATTTTGTCATACTTCCAGTGTAAAGAATGACTGGCACATCTGTATTTTCCCAAAATTTAACATATCTTACCTGAACAGAAATTTCTTTTTCTTCAATCTCTTTTCTCATAAAAGCCTTTTCTTCCTCGGTGAGGTTCAATACTTTCAGGGGAATTTGGGGTGGTATCCAAAATTTTTTATCTAGAAGGTATGTATTCTGATTATAGATCTCTGCATGAATAGAAAACCATACTTTCTTTGCTAATAGGGTTGCTAATTCATTCTGCCCAAAGATCTGAGTGGCTAACTCTTCAATCTTAGATTGAATTAAATCCTTCTTACCAATCAATTCGGATGGGCTATCTAATTCTTCCATTTTACCCAAGATTTGTGTGCTCCATTCCTCTAGGTCTATTGAGTCTATCTGGCTTTTATTACTGGTTAAGTGATTAATACTCTGGTAAATAAGACTTGTGAGTTTGGGGTAACCTGACATTTTCTTTTCTAAATTCTTTTTGTACCCATCTGTTTGCCTGGCCAATTGTAATAACTTCTTTATATGGATTTCGATCTCACGACTGATGATTTCTATAACCTCATCTAATGAAATTTTTACATTGGTGTCTTTGGGAATATCTCTCAGGAAAGGTGAATTAAACCTTGTAAAAATTGAGATGATCTCTTTAAACCGAGTCTGGCTAATACCCATTTTCTTAGTGGATTCCAAAAAATCGCTCCTTTTAACTACTCCAAATTGTAGCAGATACTCGGCGGGGAGAGGCTTTGTTTTATCAATGGAGGTAAACCCCTCAAAAATCCTGTGTGCTGTCTTTGCTGAATTGCAAACGACTAAGATGCGCCTGAAACCTTTTTCAAGTGCTTCTGAAATCTTAGTCTTGAAATTCTCTTGTGAATCCCAAAGGTCTTTTTTTATGGATAAAATAACTTTGACAGTCTCACATTTCGATCGTCCGTCGATCTTCTCTCCTTTGCTCAATTTCATTAATGGATCTTCAAACGTTGCTGTAAGGACATGGAGTCTTGCTCGCCTTTTTTGAATAAAAGTTTCCCTCAGAGAGTAAATCCTCTGGAAAAAATGCTCTAGATTTCTAAGTGTAAGCCCATTAAAAAGATGGGCTTCATCAAGGACAAATTCATCAATTTGGGATAACCCATAAATAAGAAGAGAAGAATATTTGATGTTCTTTTGAAAAAACCAATAGATGGCATCAGGGGTGGAGAGAATAATCTTTTTATTCAGATTTCTTATCAAATTACTTCTTGAAAACCCTCCAAAAATATATCCTATTTCTCCTGAAAGACCAGTTATACTACCTAATCGGTCTAAGACCTTCTTCTGATCATCCAAAAGAGCAAGGGTCGGGTAAAGAAAAGCGGCTTTATTTACTTTCTTTTCAATGATTTTTATGATCAAGGGGACTGCTATAGCAAGGGTTTTTCCTGCTGCTGTTCCAGCTATTAGGGTTACTTCCTTATTTTCTTTTATTTTGCAGAAGGTTTTTGCTTGATGTTCAAAAGGGAAGATTTCAGCATCTCCTAAATAGTTCCTAAAAAGCCTTAGTTCTTTCTCAGGTACATTTGAGGAGATCATTGGTGGAGTGCTAACTACTTTAATCTCCAATTTTTTATCCCCTTATACTAAGGTAGTTAATTACCTAAGGCCCTCATGGGCAATGTATAAATCATACGATTTGGGAGGGTTTTTCCTCTAAGATTCAGAAATGGCATAAACGCTGCCTCTGACTTTCCTGAACCAGTGGGAGCCCTTAAGATCACCGAGGCCGACAAGATGGCCGGCCGCCACGGCAACAAAGGGGTCATCTCCAAAGTGGTGCCCATGGAGGACATGCCCTTCCTGC
>DTXE01000106.1 GCA_012962595.1 Syntrophaceae bacterium
AGAGGTCCACCCCTGCTTGATTGATATCAATAAACTTACCTTCCCTGGATGTGAGGTAAAGGACATCCTTTGAGGTCTCAAATATCCTCCTATATTTTTCTTCAGATTCTCTTAGTGCTTCCTCCATATGCTTTCGTTCGGTGACATTCCGAAAAACCCCCTGTATAACCACTCTATCTCCCATCTTTACCATGGAGGCGGATATGTCTACAGGAACAAGCTCTCCATCCGCTCTTCTGACATACAGGTCAGTGGTAATAGCCTTTCCACTGCTAACGTGCTCTTTAAATAGTCGCCTATATTCATCAGTCTTATCTGGTGGGTGAAGTTCTGATTGGTGAAGACCTATTAAATCTGCCTTTGACATCCCCATCAGGTCGCAGGCGGCTTGATTGACATCCATTATTTTCCCTGTCACGGTATCAGCAATAAAGATGGCATCCCGTGAGTTTTCAAACAAAGTGCGAAACTTTTCCTCTGACTCCTTTAAGGCCTCTTCCATCCGCTTACGCATCAGTGCTTCCATAAAGGCCACAGACAGGGTTTCCACGGTTTGCTGATCGGCTAGATCATAGCCTGATTCCTTGTTGGCTAAACCGATCATACCAAACGTCTTACCGCCATATTTCAACAGAACCCCCAGGAAAGAGGTTATTGATGGATGACCTTGGGGGGTTCCCACTCGGTTGGGATGAGAGTCAGGGTGGTTGACTATCAGGGATTGTTCGTCTTTGAGTACTGTGCCCCAGATTCCACGGATCTTCATGTCTTTAATCATCCGCACTGCGTCCGACCTCGGCATCCTACAGGCATGCCAGCCTGGATCACTCAAGGCAATGGTATCAAAAAGACCTGCTTGGTTTACTTCACCAATAAAACCGAACTGGCTACCGGTCAACTCCTGGGCCACGGCAAGACAGGTGGAGGCAACCTCTTCATCGGTTTCACACCTCAATGTCTCTCGAAACACTTTGTTGATCGCTTCCAACAGAGTCCTTTGCCTGAGGGCTCGCCTCTCCACCCGCTTTCGCTCGCCTTCTGATGTCACCAATTCATTTTTGAATTGCCTTTTTGTGTTACGTTCATCTTTCATCTTGTGTATCTCCTCAAATGGGAAACACTTTCGGCTAACTGGTTGGCACCCAAAATAGGTTTAGATGTACATCCCTATGGATTAACTTTAATAATTATAATAACATAATCTAGAGGGAACTTCCATTGCATATACAACCAGAAATCGCAGTAATTTGAGGATGGGATTTTTGTAGGTTTTACTAAGAAATGGTAGTTGCTTATATAAAGGAACAGGGCAACAGTCTCTAAGGGAAGCAGAATTACAAAGGTCTTAAAGAAGGTATTATCAAGGGGCGGGATGGGGGATAAAAGAAGTATTACAAATAAAAAAGGTGCTCCATAGAGTAGCCGTATCACCTCACAAAACCATTCAGCCATCAGATATTATTTGTGTCAAGGCTATGTTGGGAAATAAATTCACAAGGAAGGATTTTCGTGGTAAGTAGCTCTCGTACCGTTGGCTTAATACCTTATTGTGTCCTTACTGAATCCCTCATGGCCCTTCGGGCCACAAAGAAACATAAAAATGGATAAAGACAAAGTATTCACGCAAAGTATGGAAAAGAAATTTGAGTTTGATGAGGCAGTTGCATACTTCAGAATCTTCCAGTGCTTCATACATTACATCATGAGGCTGTCCATCAAGCAACACAATAGTATCAAACATATCACCTTC
>DTXE01000107.1 GCA_012962595.1 Syntrophaceae bacterium
CATAATGTAATCCTCTTATCGCGCTAACATGAGTGAAAGGCGGCTACCAACACGTTCTGCGTTATCCGCAACATTTCCTATCCAGTCAATCAAGCGGTAGGTGAAAATAACATCAACAGGGCCTATGCTATCTTCTAGCTTAAACAATGTTTGGTATTTGATGCTTGGGATTTGGAATTTAAACAAGAGGAGCTATTTTCAGGTGAAATGTTATTATTTTTATGTTGAGCCAGAGAATGGTGAGGGCGGTCAAGGTAGTCACCTATTGTACCGCCTTGATTTTCTTTAGCCGGCTAGCGGTCCAGGCTTCTTCCTCTTTGAGCCCATTTTCTTGGAAGAAGGTGTAGAGTTTTTCATACCGCTCTATGACATCAAATTTTCTATTCCATTGAAGTTTCTTGAGACATAAGGGACAGAGACGGAGTGGCCTTCGGTCAGATTCTTCAAGTGAGTTACTTCCATTCATATTGCACAGATAGTCTATGCAGTGGCCTAAGCCTAACATATGTCCAGCCTCGTGTGTAAGCACCTTGCATATTCTTCGCAACGTAATGATTTGGGAAGACCCAGACTCTTTTTCTCCCCAGAATTTTGGGAAGTACCGAATAATGCTATAGACCCCAACTCCACGAGAAAGTGTTGCTTGACCAAATACAAAGTTCCATGACTCTTCTGGATATAGGTCGCCATTTGTGACGGCAAGATAGCAAACAGCATCATCAGGCAATCTCGAAGGTAAAAGCAAATTGAGAAAGTAATCGGTTCTGTATTGGGTTACGGGCTTATCTTGCCATGGGAACTGCCTGATTCGTTGCCAACCCTTTTCTGGCAAGGGAAGTCCGTTTTCTATGCGAGTTGGTATGTCAAACCAGATACTGGCAAAGGTTATTGCCTTTTCCACAAGTTCTCGCTCTTCCTCAGAAAATTCCCCCACTGGTTGGAAGACCATTACTTTGCGCTGGCCTGTTGTTTGAAGGGGTTCGCTATTAACATATTCTTTAAAACTCTGCCTTGATTCGTGAAATTGGAATAACCAATCCCCGGGTTTTGGCTCAGGCATTCTTTGGAAGTCCGATTCATCCGAAGTGGCATATTTAAGCTGCTCGGGACTGGACATGTTAGACTTCCCTTTAGCTCCTTTATTTCCCATAAAGTATGATGCAAATAAAAAGACAACTATACAGAAAAAAGCAGTTCGGCATGTCATAGAATAGCTTAGGTGAATCTATAGGCAACGTCACCGGTCATTAGTCATCAATACAGATCGTTAAGA
>DTXE01000108.1 GCA_012962595.1 Syntrophaceae bacterium
AATCCAAATGACCAAAATATACTTGAAAATTTAAGTTTTGAATTTATTTGGTATTTGATGCTTGGGATTTGGAATTTAAACTAGAGGAGCTATTTTCAGGCGAAAGCAGGGTAATTTTTGAGATAAGCTGATGGTAAAGATAAAGGTATCTAAAAAAAGGCTGGTTAAAGGCCCTCACCAATTTATCTCTGTTTCTGATCGGATACTTACTTATATCTCAAATAATGCAAGGACCCTTATTTTTATATCTGTTGCCTTTTTCATAGTGGTAGGCATTCTGGTTGGCCTATGGATACATAGAGGTATTTTGGAAAAAGAGGCCCTAACCCTTTACTATCGGGCCCACCAAAAGGATGGCAGCCTTGCCAAAGACCTTCAAGAACTTACGGAAAGATATCCTCACACCGCTATTGCAAGATGTGCCCTTCTAGAATTGGGGAATATTTACTACAAAAATCATGATATTGATAAAGCCATTTCTGCCTACCAAAGATATGAAAAACACTCCTCTCATGGCAATCTGAGGTTATTGGTTTATGATAGCCTAGGCTACTGCTTTGAATCCAAGGGAGACTATGTAAAGGCCTCCCAATTTTTCAAGAAGATAATAAAAGAAAAAGGTGACTTTCTGCATGAAATGGCTTACATAAACTTAGGAAGGGTTTATGAAAAGGCGGGCAATACCACCGACGCTATTAGAAATTATCAGGAATTTATTAAAAGATACCCTAGCTCTCCTTATTTGCCCATGATTAAGGATAGACTTTCAAAGTTGACCCAAGAGAAATGACTAATGATTAAGATAGATGGGTCTTTTGGTGAAGGTGGTGGGCAAATTCTAAGAACATCACTTACGCTTTCGGCCATATTTAATAAGGCTGTACTTATAGAAAATATCAGGGCTAAAAGAAGTAAGCCCGGTCTTAGGCCCCAGCACCTAACTTGTGTACATGCCATGGCGAAAGTCACGGGTGCAAAGGTAGAAGGGGCAGAAATTGGTTCCAAAAACCTTTATTTTCATCCTTTTGGTATCTTTCCAGGTGATTACCTATTTGATGTAGCAGAAAAAAGAAGGAGTGCAGGGTCCGTAGCACTTATTTTTCAAACCTTACTGCTTCCTTTATCTTTGGCAAAAGGGATATCTAGAGTAACTATTAAAGGTGGCACCCATGTACCCTGGAGCCCCCCATTTGACTATTTATCAAAGGTATTCTTGCCCACAGTTTCAAAAATGGGCATATGGTCTAAATTGGACATCATAAGATGGGGCTGGTATCCAGAAGGAGGAGGAGAAGTCCGGGCAATTATACATCCTTTAAGGAATCTTAAGCCCATTTTTCTCACAGAAAGAGCTCAATCCCTTCACATTGAAGTTACTTGTGCCTCATCGAACCTCCCCCTCCATATTATAGATCGTGAGAGGATAAGAATAGAAAATCGTCTCAAAGAAAGGGGGCTCAGGGTGGCATTCCATACCTGGGATGTACCGGCAGTTGGCCAAGGAAACGTGGTGTTTTTGTGTGCTAAGAATGAACATACTATGGCAGGCTTTTCATCATTGGGAAAACGAGGAAAAAAGGCCGAGATGGTGGCCGATGAGGTGGTAGACGCCTTTTTTCACTTTCTGGATAGTGGAGCTGCCGTTGATACTCACCTTTCAGATCAACTTCTACCCTATATGGCCTTGGCACAAGGTGGATGCGCCATTTTTTCAGAGCAGATTACTCAGCATCTTTTAACCAATATATGGGCTATCCAGAAATTTAGAGATATACCATTCCAGGTAGAAGGAACCCAGGGAGAGAAAGGTAAGGTAATAAAGATTTCATGATGATATTAGGCATAGAAACATCCTGTGATGAGACAGCGGCTGCAGTGGTAGAAGATGGGCGCAAGATTTTATCTAACATGGTGGCCTCTCAGATCAGTATCCACAGGAAATATGGTGGTGTTGTACCTGAATTGGCATCAAGAAAACATGTAGAATCCATCGTGCCTGTCATTAATGAGGCATTATCTAAGGCCCGAATTACCATGGATGAAATAGAAGGGGTGGCTGTAACCAGAGGGCCGGGTCTGGTAGGGTCACTACTGGTGGGCATTTGTGTGGCCAAATCCATAGCCTATGTCAAAAAAATACCCTTGGTAGCCATAAATCATCTGGAAGGTCATGTTCTAGCGGCCTTTTTGGAGAAGGAAATTCCTTCCTTTCCCTTTGTGGCATTGGTGGTGTCTGGCGGGCATACCAACCTTTACTATGTATCTGATTTTGCTGCCTTGGAGCTCATGGGACAGACCAGAGATGATGCCGCTGGAGAGGCATTTGATAAGGTCGCTAAACTACTTCACTTAGGATACCCGGGTGGGGTAATTATAGATGCCCTTTCCAAAGAAGGGAATCCAAATGCTATAAATTTCCCCAGGGCATATATGGAAAAAGATACATTCGACTTTAGCTTTAGTGGCCTAAAGACAGCTGTAGTTAACTATGTGAAGCAAAATCCAAACATAGTTGAACATCCAGAAAGCCATACCATTTCAGTGGCGGATTTAACGGCAAGCTTCCAAGAGGCGGTTGTGGATGTATTAATTTCTAAGACCATTAAGGCCGCTGAAGAAAAGGGTGTGGGTCAAATTGTACTGGCTGGAGGTGTGGCCTCTAATAGCCGTTTACGTGCACGCCTTAAAGATGTAGCCCGTGATCGAGGACTTAAGGTATACATTCCCGCCCCTGAATTATGTACAGACAATGCTGCCATGGTGGCAGCTTGTGGCTATTATCGACTGAAGAGAGGATTCCAATCATCCTTTGATTTAGACGCTATTTCTAGAAACAGGGATTTTGATTAATCCCTAAAAGATTCTGCGGGCAAACCTTATTATTAATATTAATGAGTTTTGGATTTGTTTAGTATTTAGTGCTTAGGATTTGGAATTTAAACTGCTGGGCATAGCAAAAAGGAAATCCTCCTACCCAAACAGATTTAGAATGCGAGTTGGTAGAAATAAAGGTATAGCGGCCCTTTTTAAAAGCATGGGAATTTTTCCACAGAAAAGACTGGGCCAGCATTTCCTTAAAGATACCCTTGTCTCTCAAGCTATAGTGGCCGCGTGCGAGCTTGAAAATGACGATGTGGTTATAGAAATAGGAGCGGGGCTGGGGGTTTTAACTCTTCCCCTGTGTGGGAAGGCTAGAAAGGTATTTGCTATTGAACTGGATGAAGGGATAGCACAGATTTTGAGGGAACGTATCCTGCCAAAGGATGCAAAGAATGTGGAGGTAATAAGAGAAGATGCCTTAGACTTCGACTTTCATGACACCCATAGGAGGTATGGAAAAAAATTAAAAGCTGTGGGCAACTTACCTTATAGTATCTCAACCCCTATTTTATTTAAGCTAATAGAGTCACGGGATGCCCTTTCACTGGCGGTTCTTATGTTCCAAAAGGAAGTTTCAGACCGGATAGTAGCGAAACCTGGAAATAAATCTTATGGTATCCTATCAGTGATCTCTCAATATTTTGCTAAGGCAGAGTCAATAATGGTTGTAGGCCCTGGGGCATTCTATCCGCAGCCTGAGGTTAATTCGGCAGTGGTGAGATTAAGGTTTGGAATATCACGAACAGTAGTGGCAGAGGATGAGACTTTATTTACCGCTGTGGTCAAGGCAGCCTTTGGAAAGAGAAGAAAAATTTTGAGAAATGCTCTTACATATGGTCTTCACCTCTCTTTAAAAGAAGTTAATAATGTGCTTAATGTAAGTGGTATCGACGGGAAAAGAAGAGCAGAGACCTTAAGTGTGGAGGAGTTTGTTAGGTTGAGCAATATCCTGAAAGAAATCGGCCTTCCAATCCAACGCTAAAGATTGTATACGGAGTGGAGCGAAGCGGAATACCGAATACAATTTGGTTGAACGAAGCCGCAGGCCACATCCTATTATGGGATTTCAATCCAGTGAGTTTGCTAACGTTATTATTTCAAACCACCCAAACAAAGAAAAAACCTGGTGGCAATCGGCCCCTTTAATGCATCATTATATAAAATGGGGAATTTGGCAAGTGAAAGTCGGACATTTTTTAGCAAATTATAAATAGGAGAAATTATAAATAGGGACACATCCTATTTTTTA
>DTXE01000109.1 GCA_012962595.1 Syntrophaceae bacterium
GATGTAGCCTGTGTGGTGGCCGCAGCCGGCTTGAATGAAATTCGCAAGGGAGTGAAACTCGCCAAACAACGGCACCGTCAGGTTATGGTTGACCTTATTGGAATGCGCCACCATTTTGATGAAGCTCACATTCTGAAAATGTCGAAGAAGATAGCAGAGATGGGTGTTAATTATATATGCTATCACATTCCTATCGATGATCAGGTAAAGGGGGAAAGACTTCCCCCGGAATCAGTAAAAAGGATGGCAAGCAGCTTAAATATCCCTGTGGCTACTGCTGGCGGTATAAATATGAATTCTGCAGCAAATATGGTAAAGGCAGGTGCAAGGATAATAATTGTAGGTGGGGCCATAACCAAGGCAAATAATCCCCGTGAGGCAACAAGGCATATTAAAAAGGCAATAACCTCCACTCACCCTATACTTCAGATTGCTCTGGATGTACCTGATCTGGATGAGGCGCTGAAGATAGCCAGAGAGACGGCCCCATATGTGGACTGGTTTGAGGTGGGTTCTATTTTGGCCACAAATACAGGAATAAAGGCGGTGGAGAACTTAAGAGAACTATATCCAGATAAAGTGATTGTTGAGGATTTGAAAGTTGTTGATTTTGGTGCCCAGGAAGTAGAGCTTGCTGCCAAGGCAGGTTCAAATATTATTGTTCTATGGGGAGCAGCTCCAAATTCCACCATTCTTAGGGCCATCAAGAGGGCAAAGGAATTGGGACTTAAGGTTATGGTTGACCTTGGCCAGGATGAGCCATTGGAAAGGGTGAAGGTAAGAGCAAAAGAGCTGGAGGCCATGGGTGTGGATTATGTAGTCTACCTAATCCCAAAAGATGAGCAAGCCCTTGGTAAGAGGGTTTCTCCTCCCACAGTCCTGGCCCTCAGCAAAGTCCTTGAAATTCCCTTAGTGGTGGCTGGTGGACTTGATGCCCAGAGTGGCCCTAAGGCCATAAAGGCAGGTGCAAAGATTCTCATAGCTGGTGAGGCTATTTATAAAGCGAAGGATCCTGGAAAGGCAGCTAGAGACATTAGAAAAGCTATAGATAAAATAGGGATCATTCATTTGCCTACTAGGCTATCTGCCTCAGAGATTATAAAAGAGACTTTGGACATCTTGGTAAGACACATAAGAATGGTGGCTAACACTCTGGATGATAGAAGAATAGAGCAGTTTCTGAAGGTTCTGACCTCTGCCCGTAGAGTTATCATTGCAGGAGTGGGTCGAAGTAGAATAGTAGGTAGATTTGCTAAAAATTGGTTAAATAAGCTAGGCATGGATGTGCGGGTGATAGAAATGGGGGATGAAGATGTACCTCCTGATTTCAGTTACAAGCTTGGTGATATATTGATCCCTATATCTGCATCCGGAAAGACCCCCTCCATAGTGGATTACAGTACCACTCTCAGAGTGAAGGGTGAAGGGGTTGTTATGTTGGTCCCTATAACCGCAAGACCACATGGGCCCGCCTGGAATAGAAAAGATCTTACCCTGACGGTTCCGGGTAGAACTAAGGAGGACTGGATTAAAGAAAAGGAGGAAAGGATTGGTCAACGTGCACCCCTGGGTACCCTTTCAGAGTTTGCCACTCTAGTTTTCCTTCTATCAGCCACTCAAGCGGTTTTGGAAGGAAAGCTGGGTTTTGCCAGAGTTAATAAGGTAATGCTCAAGATAGCTGAAGAGTTAGAGAAGGCAATTCCCCACATATATACCCAGAAGGGTACCCTGGAAGAAGTGGTTGATGCAATACTGGATACCAAATGGAAGGCAAGCCGTGTGGTTTTGGATGGGTTTGGCAGGGTAGAGCGCATAAACTGCATGTTTGCTGCAAGGCTTATTCAGGTTTATGGTTTGAATCCTATGATGTTGAGGGGAGACATAAATGCCAAGATAAGGAGTTTGGATACGGTAATTATTTCTTCCCTTTCTGGTGAGATAGCACAGACATTCAAGACTGTAACCCATTGCATTAAAGAGAAAGGCCTAACACCTATCTACTTTACTGGCTTAGGAGATTCACCGGCAGGTCAGCTTATCCGTAAAGGAAGGATTGTAGACAAAGACCAGGTTATTGCTGAAGGGAAGGTTTTGGGAGTATTTATTCCAGGTACAGTGGCAAGACGTGGTAGGATAGTCTCCTTCTCCGAGAGACAATTTGTGGAGACAAAAAAGAAAATCACCCCTTTGGATAATACAGCCGAGGTGGTTTTACTGGCCATATTTGAAGGGATCTTTGCCTGCATTATGAATAGATTGGGCCTAAAGGAAAGAAATCTAGAGCATGCCGAATTGGAATAAGAGCATAGATTCTAGGTTAGGAAGGAGGCCAAAAAATGAGGGAATGTCAGGTGAAACCCTCATGGCCTCCAGGCCACAAAGAAGAATGAAAATAGATATTGGCTACTCGCTTTTTGCTATTTGCCA
>DTXE01000110.1 GCA_012962595.1 Syntrophaceae bacterium
AATCAGAATCTTTCGCTTTAATGGTTCCAGTTCAGGAGGAATAGGCATCCTATAGCGTTTCATGAATTCAACGAGATTCTCCCTCCTTACACGCCTATATCCTCCTGGTGTCAGGTAGGCCTTAAGTTCCCCTTTATCAATCCACTTACTGACTGAACTTAAGGAAACATTAAGAAGGCGGCTAATATCCTGGGTTGAAAAGTAGGGCTTTTCAGGCATTATTAATTTCTGGAGGATCGGGAATACTCACAAAATAAAGAATACCGTTAATTTTGTCAATTGTTTTTGAGGAATGTTTGCTTTTAATGCTCAGTACCCGGTAAGATTAAAAAGGCTATCAAAAATTGCTTGACACTGAGACTTAATAGGGCATAAGAACTAGTTATGAAAAAGTGTCCTTTTTGCGCAGAGGAAATCCAGGAAGAGGCTGTTAAGTGCCGATATTGTGGTGAGTTTCTAGAACGGAGATTTTTTATAGATCCCTTTACATGGCCTCGTTTTTTAAAAGCCTCCAGCCCTTGGTCTTGGTTTCTCTCCACGGTCATATTCCTAGCCCTATTTGCAGGGATGAGCCTCTTGTTGTTCTTTGGCTTTATGCTTCTTCTCAACTGGTTTTCTAAGGAATTACTTCCTCCCAGTAAGATAGTCTCTTTTTATCAACCCTTATTTTATCTTTTACCTGAAGCAATATTATCCGTTTAGAGTTGATTTTCTGACTAAGAAGGCGACCCCAACAAGTCCGGGGTCGCCTTAACACATTTGGAGATGCCCTTGGTTTCCTATTTCACTGCCTTAGCTAACTTGGTTCCAGCTTTAAACTTGGCTACCTTCTTAGCCGGAATATTGATGATCTTCCCTGTTTGAGGATTCCTTCCCCTCCTGGCTTCCCTTTTTGCCACAGAAAAGGTTCCAAATCCTGCCAGAGCAACCCTGTCCCCCTTCTTTAGGGCCTTTGTTACCGCACCGATAACACTATCCAAAACCTTACTCGATAATGCTTTAGAAACACCGGCACTTTTACTGATGGCTTCAATTAATTCCCCTTTATTCATATAAATCCCCCCTCCTTTCTACCGAAATCATCGGTGTTATTTTAAACATCTTCAGTTGAAAAACCTTATATCGGCTTATTCCACGCTTGTCAAGAAAAAATTTAAGGTAAATCCCCAAAGATAGAGTTAAAAATCTCTCGAAACTATAAAACCCTCTCGGTTTAAGTTATTAGGGGAAGTATAATACGCACCCAAAAGGTGAAACATCCATGACCTTCGGTCACAAGGAAATATGAAAATAGATATTGGCTTGCCGGGTTGGTGGACGTTACTGGCTATTATTGTACTGGAAGGCATTGTATCTTATGCGGTTTCACAGGAAATTGCGGGTAATATGCACGTCTTGGTAACAGTTATTCTGCTATTGATTCCTTCTAGTGTATTGTTCTTCTCGGTTTGTTTGTTCTTCTTCT
>DTXE01000111.1 GCA_012962595.1 Syntrophaceae bacterium
TATTTTCATATTTGCTTGTGACTGAAGGTCATGAGGGTTTCATAGCTTACTCTAAGATAAAGGGGCTCACCATGATTGTCAAGCAAAAACCTTTAATTACTGGCAGTTGATTCCATGCACTCACTTCAAACCTTGTGGCCCAAAGGGCCATGAGGGTTTCCGAACCGTTTTTCTGTCAAAACCGGGCCCCATGAAAAAGGATATTATGATATCTCTAGCTTCTGCTGGGTTAAATGGTATAGTATATGGCCTAATTCGGGTATAATTAGGGCATCCATAACCAGCTTACAGGCCTTAGGACTTCCTGGGATACAGAATATAGGGCACTTTTTATAAATACCTGCTGTAGACCGAGAAAGAACGGCAGCCGACCCTATTTCCTTGAAACTCAGATAGGAAAAAAGGGGGTTGAAGGATGTTAACTCCTTTTCAAAGAGTGATCTCACGGCCTCAATGGTTATGTCATCCTTAGACACACCAGTTCCACCATTTATGATTATAGCCTCTACCTTATCTCTTTCTATCAGATGGATTAATGTCCTTTGGATAGCATCCCTATCATCCTTAACCACCATGTGTGCCCTAACTTTATGACCATTATCCAAGGCCATTTTCTTTATAACTCTCCCGCTATCATCATCCTCAATGGTTCTGGTACTGGATACTGTTACAATACCTATATTTACACTCTTGGGAGCGTGCCCTTTATGTTCTTTAGTGGTTTTCCCCTCTTTCAATTTAGTCCCCCTTTTTCTTCTTTAAGATTCTAATCTCAGATATCATGGTTTCAGGATATTGACCTGCCCCATCTTTTTCAAGATATTTCACCATGTCAAGTAAGGCACTCAAAGCTACTACCAGACCCACCAGTGCCTCCATCTCCACCCCAGTCTTGGCAGTAGCCTTAGCGCCACATGAAACGTGAATGCAATTGTCATTGATGGTAAATTTAAATTCCACCTTATCTAAGGGTATTTGGTGACAATAGGGAATTAGCAGATGGGTCTGTTTGGCGGCATTTATTCCGGCAACTTCTGCGATCTTAAGAGGATCTCCCTTTTTTATCTGACCACTTCTTATATGTTCTATAGTCTCTTTTTTTAAGTATAACTTGCCCGAGGCAAGGGCCATACGTGAAATAATTTCTTTATCTCCAATATCTACCATTCCCATAAAGGCTTCTCCTGTATTTGTTTTAAAAGTATCTAATAAATCCCTGGAGATTTAATTAAAATTCTGTCTTTTTAACTACCTCCTTTTTGATCCTCTCTACTGTCACTTCAAGAACCGGGAACACATTATCACGGGTATCCCCTGCCACTACTATCCACATGATATCCTCCCCTACCTTAAGGGTACCCTCTTTGATCTCTGCCAGTATCTCTACAATCCCGGGATGACTCTTCATCTCATCAAGTACCAAGACTAAGCGGCTTCTGTCTACCATTATATCTATCCCTTGAACAGGGTGTCCATCTCTAGATGTTCCTCTAACTATCCCATTATGGCACAGAATCATCCCTACTTGCCCAAAATTTGGGTGAGATTTTATCTTCTCTATCATCTCCCATAATTCCATTGTCTCCCCTTTAGAAACGTGGTGGATTCAAATCTCACTAGATAGAGGAATTTCCACTAGTGATTATAACTAACAATTTTGAGAGCCCCTGGTTAAGCCTTTTTCACAGGAATAATTAGCTTGGTTAGACCAAACAACACATAATATTCCCAGGCAAATGGTCCAAACCCCAAAAACCCTGCCAATGGCATCTCAAATATCTTGATATCCTGCGTAAAGGGGGCCGAGTATATCCATTTGGCAGCAGCCCAGTAGTTCCAAAATTCCCACAGGATGCCACAAATGTAACCACCAATGAACAGTGAAAGAATCTTGTTAAGTTTTCCGGATTCTAGCTCTTTTAGCAATGAGTCGCCCCCGCTACAGTAAACCAAGGGATCAATAAGGAAAACAAAACCCACCCACACCAGAGCGAACATATATTTTGCATACTCTCTCTCAAAAAGGAGAGGAGTAATGGTGAATAACAATCCTAAAATGACCCCGCCATAAATGATACGGTTGGATATTCTTAGTTGGGCTATCCCAATATGTTTAAAGATGCCCAGAGTCTCTATTAGCTCGGCCGTTAAAAACAATGCAGGCATAATAGTGGCAAATGAGACGAAAAGACCTAGGCCTAAAATGATAGGATTTTCTGGTAGACCCTCATAGCGCCAATTCTTCAGGTGCAGGTTATAGACTTCAAATATCAGCCAAAATAAAACAGATAGGGGAATTTGAAATAGGAATTCCCGACGCCTATTTGAAATAAGCGAATTTTGCTTTAGCTTGAAAATGAGTGCATCGATAAAGAAGATATAACCCCACCAGCAAATGGGGGTTGTCCAGATACTGATGGCATGGGCAATGGGATGATGGGCGGTGTGTTGGACAATAAGGTTTACTTCGGCAAAGGCTATCAAGATCAAACCAAGCCACCCATAACTCTTCAATTTTACTTGATTTTTCACCTGAAAATAGCTCCTCCAGTTTAAATTCCAAATCCCAAGCATCAAAGCCATCAAAGAAGCCCATCCTGATATGTTTGTCACCACAGATCTCTGCTTTTGTGAATACACAGACCACGGACATTGTGGA
>DTXE01000112.1 GCA_012962595.1 Syntrophaceae bacterium
CTCTGCCAGCGTTTGAATTTGGTCAAACAAAGGTTTATAAAATTTAGGATCAGAGATGGTTTCCTCTTTTACCACTTCACGGGTCACATAGGTGCCATAAGGTATGGGAATAAAGATTAGCCAAAATACCTTTAGGCGACTTGATCCCTTTGAGATTTTCTCAATGGCAGTAGCGGTTACAGTTGTGTTTGAGTCTGAAGAAGCACCAAAGTTCATGCAAAGCGTGAATTCATCAATAGTCCTTCCTTTGCTTACCACCTTTCTGGCCCTTACTACCTGATCCGATGAACTCTCGATCAGGAAGCCGTATTTAAGCAACGCTCTTTCCACAATCCCATGTGCGGTTTGTAAATCTGTTCCCAGAATAACGAAGTTTGAGGTAGGGGTAGTAGATGGGGCAAACGCCTGTTCGTGGAGGGGTGTGCAAGAGGTAAAGAGCAGTAAAATTGATAACGTAAATACCATTATCTTATGTATCATTATTATTACCCCCTTTCATTGCCTATTTGG
This sequence comes from Syntrophaceae bacterium, assembly GCA_012962595.1. GTDB lineage: Bacteria > Desulfobacterota > DTXE01 > DTXE01 > DTXE01 > DTXE01. The sequence continues at coordinate 511 of DTXE01000112.1, forward strand.
AATAGGCAAACCCTAGACACATTCTATTTTTATCCACCCTTTCCCTTTTTAGGCCTACACGCGGGCTAAAAGCTAGTGGTTTTACCAAAACGAATTTACATCCTTCTTTTAAGAACATATAATGTAAACCAACTACATTGTCAACAATCCAACCTTCATGCTTACATCAGATCACCTGAAAGAGTTTGACACCCAACTTTGCTTGGTTTAGTATGACAGACGGGTCCGAAAGGGGTTTTATCTTTAGCAGATGATAACTTGGATTCGGGAGGGAAGAAATAGATGGATGGAGCATATAAAAGGTTAAATGCCTTGATAGAGATCGGGGCCGATATGATTATTGATAGTACTTTAAATAAACTAATAGCCCTTCAAATCGCCAAGTATCAACAGGGCATTAAAGAGATTACCGCCGAACTGGCCAAGTTTGAGGAAAAATACGGTATGAGTTCTGAAGATTTTTACCGGCGATTTGAATCTGGTGAATTAGGCGATGAAGGAGATTTCGTTGAGTGGGCTGGATTCTGTGAAAATACTTTGTTGTACAAAAATCGAATAAAAACATTGGAAACAGCCCTCAAAGAATGATTGAGGAGTATTTAAGAAAGATTGACGAATTCATTAGTTCTAGTCCCCATATAACCGCTGTTCAGGTAGTTAGAAGATCCATTTGGGATACAGATGTGGAAAAGATTGCTATTTACCGATATAGGCTTAAGATGAGTGATGAAAGTCTACTAGAACTTACCGAGTGAATAATTGAGGAAAAAGGTGTAGTTGTTACAACAAGATATAGGTATCACTGGCAAACCAAAGACGGAAAATTAATAAAACGTTGGGACAATGCACCGCACCATCCGGAGATAGATACCTTCCCGAATCACGTTCATAATGGCTCAGAGATTAAAGTAAGTAGCCACAAACGGATTAGCGGACTGCAGGCTTTGGAACTGGTAACATCATTAATTGAGAAAATCACGTAATCCCTGAGTCTTAGTTCTTCTGGCAATAAAAAACCCCGGGGGCTGCCCCGGGGTTTTTGCGCTTGAGGTGGATTTAGAAGGTGATGGCGATCTGGTGGAGGAATACCATGGCATCATCAGCCTTTGCTGTCACGCCCAAAGGGGTACGTGGTATTGTTTCCCAGAAACCTCCTGTCCACAAATAGGCCCATGCAGCGGTATAGGAGAGGTTATCTGTAAGCTTATATGTTCCCATGATGTCCCACTCTGTTCCCATGGATCTGTTCCTGCTCTGGTTGGTTGGTGTTTCGATCTTGTTGTTGGCCTGGATATAGCCTACCTGAGTGGTGAGGGAAAGATTTCTTGTGGGTGAAGCCTCTATAAACCCCTTCCAGTAATGGCAGTTAGAGACGTAGTTGCAGTTCATATTGGTAGCCGTTACTAGACGTCCATCCATGGCCAGGCCATTAACCAGAACCTCTCCCACAATCAAGAAGGGACTGAAACTATAGGAGGTTACAAAGGCCTCATCCTGTAAAGCCACTCCAGCACCCGAAGCACCATCCTTAGGACCGGTGAAGTAGCCTTGCTCGTAACCTATCTTGCAAGGGCCAGCGTTGTAAGTTAGATCATAGACCAGACCATGCTGGTCAATCCCTTGGATTAGGTCCTGTGAAAGCCTATAACCGCTTTTGCCCCATTTGTAGACATACTCACCTGAAAAGCTCAGATTTCCCATAACATATTTTAACCACCAACTGGTATAATAAAGATTCATATCCGCTCTACTTCCCGGTGCAAGAGCTCCATCCGGCTGGTTATTCCGGGCGTATCCAAAATATGGTCCAAACTCAAAGTTAGGTTTGGTGATCTTGGCATAGAGAAAATAATGGTCTATGTCATCCTCATCTAAGAACAGGTCACCTTCAGCCCATTTGTCCAGTCCAAACCCGATACAATAACTGGGCTGTTCATATTCCCACTCTATGCGGTTTCTGTTCATGCCTTCCACCAGGCCATGGCCCCAGTATGCCCACTGACGCCCCACCTTTAAGGTTCCAAGGCCGGTAGCCCACTTCAGATAGGCCCTCTGGAATATGATGTCACGCTGGGTGGATGCGTTGCCACCAGTTCCTATGTTAGCCGAGGCCAAAGGAGCCATTGCAGTACCCAATGGATTTCTCTCTGCTGGGGCATACTCTCCATACTCAGCCCTATAGGAATACTGACCTGTTCGTCCAATAAGCGCATTACCACTCCATACGCCGAAGTAGCTATCAGGGGTTGATAGTGGGTTATCTCTCTCATAATCGCCAGGATATCCAAGAGCTGAATCTGCCTGGGCATGAAAGGATAGCTTGTCGGTAACCTTGGCACACATATCCATTCTTAACCGGACATCATAGTAAGTTACATCTTCCAATATATCTTTATCTACAGTTCCAGAACCCACACCTACTCCGGTATCCCAGTAGATGCCCCTCACGGTCCAGCTACCGCCAAACTTAAACTCGGTAGCCAAGGTGTATGTGGCCATAGCCACCACAAATAAAAGGCTTAAGGCCCATATCACAAATTTTCTCATCTCTCTCCCTCCTTA
>DTXE01000113.1 GCA_012962595.1 Syntrophaceae bacterium
AGGGAGCATGAGCCAAGGGAGCATGAGCCATTAGATCTCCGGCGCCTTGGAGAAGAATCCGAGCTTGAAGATTACGAGCCAGTGACAGAGTATATTGCCTAACAAAACAAATGCAGCCGACCTCGTGCCTCGGCGGCTGATTTGAGTCGTTGGGTTGCAGGAAACAAAGGCAGACAAAGGAGGTGTATCAATGCGGAGAATATTGTTCGGGACCCTGATGGCTGTAGTCTCTTGCTCGATGCTCTGCGGATGCAGAGCCATTCCTGAAGAACGGGTAGCCAGATCCGCACCACCTAGGCAATTGGCGGTTCTCTGCCCGAAGACCTTCGCGAGCGTTCTGAAAGAGGTCAAGCCGCTGTTCGAAAAGGCCAAGCCAGGATGCAAAGTCGTGATTGACGCATATCCGATCCGACCAATGTTGAATGATATCCTGAAAGGCAAAACGGGTGATGTTTTCCTTTCAACCGGCGATGTCGAACTGTCCCATCTCTACAAAAGGGGCCTGCTGAAAAAGAAAACAGAGACAGCTTTTGCTGAAACCACAATCGTCGTCCTTGCGTCACCAGGCAATCCGTTGAAATTGAAGACAATAGCGGACTTGCGAAGACCACAGGTAAAGAAGATATCCATTCCCGATCCGCAGTTCAACTCGGCAGGGGCCGCTTTCATCGAGGCCGCTAAACAGAAGGGTATCTACCCCACGATAAAGGACCGGCTGCATTTCGCTCCGGGTCCAAAATCGTCGACGGCATACATGGAGCAAGGTAACGCCAACATTTCAGTGACGTACAGCCGATGCTACTATGGGCATGCGAAGAAGAATGCGCTGGTCGAATTCGTGCCTACAGCCCTTCACAAACCAATCATATGCAAGGCCGTTGTCTTGAACTCGTCCGAGGAAGCAAAAACTGCCAAGGAGTTTATCAAGTTCCTGCTGACCGCAGAAAACCAGAAGCGCTTCGAGAATGCGCATTTCAAGAAGGTGCAATGATGATTGGTCGTCAAGTCAACAAGCAGACTGGGAACCCAACAAGTCGTTCCTGCGGACGCGTTGGCACGCGCCGCTGAACTCTTTGTTAGGGGCCTAAATCACAAATTCACACCATGCAGAAATATGTATAATCTTATGGTAATTTTTCTTGATTCTGGTATAATTCCTCTATGGCAAAGACTC
>DTXE01000114.1 GCA_012962595.1 Syntrophaceae bacterium
ATGCCGGCGCGAGTCTTGAAATTCGACACACTCTTACGCGCCTGCCTTGCCGTGGGTTTTTGACCGGTTATCTGCGCCAAGTCCGCCGTCGCCGCATCCAATCGATTCCCATTACCGGCTCAATCGCACGCACCAGCACGGCACTGGGGACCTGCTCTGCTTCTGTTACGATGTTGAAGCAGCACTTCGCATGGATCGGATAGACATAAGCATGGCCTGGGGGACCAAACATCGATGCGTTCTTTGGCGTCTTCCCGCGAACGGAATGGCAAGCGGCATCGCCCTCAGCCAGATACGCTTCGCTCTCCACGATCCGTCCAACCAGTGTCACCCGGTTGATCCTTCGCACAAGTAGCTTTCCCAATAATTCGCGGGCCACGTTTATCGTATCGCGATCGAAGAACGATCGGGACAGGGGACGGTCATGAGGGTTTCACCTGCGAAATGCTGAATTTGGAATAAAAATCGATGCATTCAATAAAGTCAAGATTTTTGGGGGGAGCCTTGAACACATAATTATCAAATTCGACTTGATTTGTGATAAAATAAAAATCAGAGTTTGTGGGGAAGTCTGAGATGGGTAAGATATATAAGTTTCCCAGTAGGAAGAAGGCTAGGGAGATTAAAACACAAGAAAAGTGGGGAGAGGAACTAATAAGGCGTGTGTTCGGGCTTCGCTATCATTTTGACCCAGAAGAAGAGACATTTGTTAGCGTGGTGAGAAGCTGTCGCTCTCGGGAAGAATTTAATGCCATCTTGAAGATGGCAGAAGAGGGGCTCCGAAGATCCAGAGACATCTACCGACAAAGGATGGCCGAGTTTAAGGACAAGATAAAAAGGGCTACCTCTTCCAGGAGTAGGGCAGCATACCAGGGGTGGTTGAGACAGACGGAAAAAAACCTTGCCTTTACTCAAAGAAAGATACAATGGCTAGAAAATAAGCTAGGCCGGCTGAAGAAATAAAAAGGAGATGAGATGTTGAGGTCGGCTACTAGTTCTTTTAGCGCGGCTGGCGGTAGGGAGGTGGTTCTTTGCAACCCTCTAGTGCCCTGCGTAATCTGTTCCGTTGAGCCCTTAATTTTCGTAAATTATCTTCTAACTCGATCCGTTGCTCAGGTGAGGCAGTTTCAAGCTGCTTCTCAAGTCTTTCCACCTCTTGATGGACTTGATACAAGTCTCGCGCTAGAAAGCGGATAGACATATTTGTTCCTCTTTTTCTTTAAGGAATTTATCATAATTTTCCAGAAATTTCTACCCATACATTTTTTAAACAGGATACCTTTGAGTCTGCTTAAGCCACTGGTCAATAACTTCCGTAAGACAATACCCTCGAGTCAGGAGCCTTCCATCAGAACTCCTTACCTTCCCATTAACAATCTGGACATTTCCCGAGGCAACTTCCTTTATAGTATGTACAATGAGGGGGAATTCCCGCATTAGGCCGTGCTTTCTAATTTCTTTGAAGAGTGCGTTATCCTCTCCTTCTATCTTTATGATTTGTGAAAGCGTTGAACTCTTAAGTTTCTCTTTAAGCCCATTCCATAAGGGATCAAAATCCTTTCCCCTTATGGAAAAGGTACAATAGGTAATGGCTGGTCCTTCATCTAACTGAGGTGTTGCCAAATGTATCATTACACCGGTCTCGTCTGCATCACTCTCCATAAGTTGCCATATTACTTGTTGCCATGTTCCTTTAGGGCCACCTGGCTTTGCAGGATGAAGGTTTAATGAGGGAATATCTCCACAAGTCTCGGGATCTAAGATCAACATGTATCCGGCCAATACCCGGAATTGCTCTCTAAAACCCTTTAATTTCTCTCTCACTTTGGCATGGAAGTTTCTGCGCCAGATTTCTAGATTCTGCTTCCTTAAAGCCGGTTCGTATTGAGAAGAAGATATGACTACAATAGGAAGTTTATGCTCTTCACACCAATTAAGGAGTTTGTCACTCCAAGAACCTTCTCCTTGAATCCGGTTGCAAAATACATAGGAAATGGTGCCCGGAATTATCTCATCTATCACTGCTTTGTGTATGGTTTCTAAAAGCTGTAAAGCAGCTTCATCCCTCCCGGTAGTCCATATTCCAAAAGGGGTTTATGAGTTAAAAGGAAGAGGAAGAAAAGCAATTTTAACAATAGAGAAAGATGAGAAAAAGGTGAAAG
>DTXE01000115.1 GCA_012962595.1 Syntrophaceae bacterium
CTTTCTGAATGAAGCTGCTTGCTCCAACTGCCTGAGCCTTGACGCTTGCTCTTGCTACATATCTTCAGATGATGTCATAGAATACTGGAAGGACTTGCCCCTGAGCCAAGCCTCAGATATAAGTAACGTTAGGCTCGCACTCTACTTCCTTAACAAAACGCTAGATGATGAAATCGAGGCACTCGAAAGCGAAGATTATAATGCATATCGTGCTGCCCTTCAAAAGGAAAAGATATATGCAGACAGATTGCTTTTCTCCCTCTACAAAAGCGTAGGAGATACAGATAACAGAGGTCATTTTTGGCTGGTTGAAGGGGGAGGATGGACTTCTGGCATGAACTACATTGAGATGCGGAGGAGCATGGCTACGCTATACACAACCTTCAAGAACGCTTGGATATTTGAGTACCAGTTTTTGAACCAAGGAGAAATTCAGGATTCCTTGACTTCCCTTAGAGATGTTTACTGGTATCCAGCAGCAAATATAGAAGTTGGCAAGTACAACATAAATGTAACCCTCCACACGATCGAGCACGAGAAATTTAGCGGTAAAATAAGAATTAAGGTCTGGGAGAAGGGATGGTTATGGGATAAGCTAATTGAAGATAAATATTACAGCATCCAGCTTGGTTCCAGTGATTCCTACACTATTAACCTCTCTGTATCCTCCTCGGGCGAGATAAAGGTCACGATTTACGCTGTTGATGCTTTAGTAATCGACTCCGACTATACGGATAAGCTCAAGAATTCCATAATTGACTACCTCTGGAAAACCAATGTTTACGACAAGTACTTCAAAGAAGTTTTACTCAATTCAACCGATTACATAGAGGTATACCTACATTCTCCCGCAAGGCTACATGCTATTGACGAACAAGGAAGACACATCGGCATTAACAACTCAGGTTTCTTGGAAGTCCAGATGCCTGAAGCACGGTATTTTGGTGGGGAACATGAGTCCATAGTCATCTTCAACACCTCTAATGTGACTTTCTACACAACGGGAATTGAAAACGGAACCTTTGATCTAATCATTGAAAAATCCTCGGTAAGGGAGAAAGAGCAACTAATATTCCAGGACATAGAAACTACCTCGCAAACGATCACAACCTTCAATCCTGTAACAAATCAGCTGAACATAGACACCAACGGGGACGGAATGGCCGAAACTTCCCTTATCCCACCAGTGGCAAACTTCACCTTCTCTCTTTCCTCTCCTGAAATTGGACAAAAAATATCCTTTAATGCAAGTTCAAGCTACGATCCTGATGGCTACATAACAAATTACCAGTGGGACTTTGGAGATGGAAATTTAACCACTACAGATCAACCAATTATTGAGCATACATATTCTTCAGCAGGAAATTATACTGTAACTTTAACTGTAACTGATGATGATGGATTGAGCGCATCTATATCAAAGCAGATAAGTGTATCTGAAGCTCCAATGCCAGATGGAGACATAAATGGAGATAACAAATTGGACTTAAAAGATGCTATCTATCTAGCTAAACACGTTGTAGGTTTACCGGGCTACAAAGATTTACATGCAGATGGAGATATAAACTGTGATGGCGAAAAAGATTTAAAGGATGCTATTTATTTAGCTAAGCATGTTGTTGGCTTACCGGGTTATGAAGAACTGTATCTGTGTGGGAGGTGAAATGAGGTGAAATTAATATTTTTCCTGGTTTTAGTTTTATATGCAGTAGGCATAGCTGAGGC
>DTXE01000116.1 GCA_012962595.1 Syntrophaceae bacterium
GGAATTTATCATACATCTTCAATAAAATCAATTGAAAATCAATTTTTCAGACCGCAAAAATCATTCCAGGTTATCAGACAGACTCTATTAAGAAAATTAAAAGTGAAATTTCCAGTGTTGCATTCTGAATCAAATACAGTGATTCCATGCTCACCCCTGCTTATTTTCTGCCCCTTGGCCCAATTTGGCTTGAGCACCAACCTTGTTCCCATCAGGAACGGAAACTGTGTGCAACAGGCAGGTCCATAACGATTAGGTTCTATAATCTATCCTACAGCATCTAGAATAAGCAACTATCGTGCCAAGGACAAGGACTATAAATTAGGTGTTGATTGTCTAGAGAACTTAAAGGAATCACAGCAGTTTCTTCAAAAACTCCTCTCTCGGGGAGGTGGGGATATGTGACAAAAATTGTCATAATTTTGACAGAACTGGGATAGAAAAAATTTCACCCCAGGAAAATCTACTTATAAAATGGTGTAAGAGGGGAAGGCCTTGTTAGGATTTGCACTAGTCTTTTCTTGCACTGGAAGGCTGATAAATACAAAATGGTTCTTCTGCCAAATAATCACCTGTAAGGGCATAGGCCCTAGCACGGCATCCACCGCAGATGTGGCGATATTCGCAGCGTCCACACTTACCTTTGTATCTATTAAGGTCTCTTAAATTTTTAAACACCTCTGATTCCTGCCAGATGGTTTTAAAAGATTGATGTCTGATATTACCACAGTTCAATTCCAAATATCCACAGGGCTGGACATCACCAGTATGGGAAATAAAGCAAAAGGCAATTCCACCCAGACAGCCTCGAGTAACTGCATCTAGTCCGTGGCTAGCATGCGTTGATGTTTCTCCTTTTTCTTTAGCCCTCTGCCGCATAATACGATAGTAGTGAGGGGCACAGGTGACCTTTATATGAATAGGGACTTTCCCTTGACCTTCATAGAGCCAGTTGAGCACCTTCTCGTATTCCATTGCAGGGAGGACGCGATCGACTAAGTTCCTTCCCCTTCCTGTGGGTACCAGGAGAAATATGTGATGGGCCACAGCCCCTAGGTTGACTGCCAGATCCTGAATAGAAGCTAATTCATCCATATTATCCAAAGTCACTGTGGTATTGATCTGAAAGTCAAGTCCTACCTCTTTAGCACACCTGATTCCATTTATAGCTCCATTAAAGGCACCATCCACTTGACGGAACCTATCGTGACTCTCACTATTTGCCCCATCGATGCTAATACTGAGTCTTTTGATGCCAGAGTCCACCATTTCCTGGGCTATTTTATGGGTAATTAAGGTACCGTTGGAGGCCATTACCATGCGCAGACCTTTCTCGGTTCCATATCTAGATATTTCAAAGACATCTGGACGCAAAAGAGGCTCCCCACCAGTAAGAATAACTATGGGTTTTGAGAAGGAAGCGATATGATCAAGCAATCTAAAACACTCTGAGGTTGCAAGCTCCTCCTCATATGGGCCAGCCCGGGCTCCAGCCCTACAATGGGTGCAAGATAGGTTGCATTGTCTAGTAATCTCCCAGGCTAGCAGTCGGAGGGAGGAGGTGGTTTGGATGGAGTGGTCTGGCTTTTTCATGGCCCTCTATCGCCTTCCTAGCAACTGGGCCGCTTCTTTGGCAAGGTAGGTTAGTATTATGTCCGCCCCTGCCCTCTTAATAGAGAGTAAGGACTCCATCATAACCTTGTCTCCATCTATCCAGCCATTCTTTGCCGCTGCCTTGATCATAGCATACTCCCCGCTCACATTATAGGCAGCTATGGGAAGGTGGGTTATTTCTCTGATCATGTATACAATATCCAGATAAGAAAGTGCTGGCTTAATCATGATGATATCAGCACCTTCCTCTATATCCAATGTGGCCTCTCTAATAGCCTCTTGGCTATTGGCGGGATCCATTTGATAGGAATGCCTATCCCCAAATTGAGGGGTGGACTCAGCAGCAAGCCTGAAGGGACCATAAAAACTGGAAGCATACTTTACGGCATATGACATTATAGGTATATGTTCAAAGCCATTCTCATCTAATATTTCTCTAATGGCTGCCACTCGGCCATCCATCATGTCAGAGGGAGCCACTATATCTGAACCACTCTCCACATGGGAAAGGGCAGTCTTGGCTAGCAAATCTAGGGTTGCATCGTTATCTACATCACCATCTTTGATTACACCACAATGCCCATGTGTGGTATATTCACATAGACATACATCGGTAATAATCAGGATGTCAGGCACCTTATCCTTAATCGCCCTAATAGCACGTTGAATGATACCATCTTTGGCATAAGCTTCGCTCCCCATGTCATCTTTCTTTTCCGGAATACCAAAAAGAATTACTGCCGGTATGTTAAGCTCACGAATCTCCTTAATCTCATGGACAAGATTATCGATAGAGAATTGAAAAATACCAGGCATAGGTGGAATAGGATTTTTAACGCCACTCCCAGGGACTACAAAAAGGGGATATACCAGATCATCTACAGATAATCTGGTCTCCCGCACCATACGTCTTATATTTTTGTTCCTTCGGAGCCGTCTGGAGCGATATTCTGGAAACATCATGGTCTACACCTCAAGCAATTCCTATCTCTTCATCTGTAAGATAACATGCAGGATCTGAAGCCCAGACATCTCCTGTGACAGCCTCAGCCCGCACTCTGAAATTGCCAGCACATATATCAAGCCACTTACATCGGGCACATCTCCCCTTAACATAAAGTTTTTTATTTTTTAATTTGGCCATAAGGGGATTTGATGTATCAGTCCAGATATCACTAAAAGGGCGCTCCCTTACGTTTCCAAAGGAACAATGACGCCAGAATTGGTCTGCATGGACTGATCCATCCCAACTTATACAGCCTATTCCCTTTCCAGAATTGTTTCCTTCATTCATTTTAAGAAGATTAAGTACCTCTTCTGCACGAGGGGATTTTTCTTTCACCATTCGGAGATAAAGATAAGGGCCATCCGCATGGTTATCAACTGTAAGAATCTCAGTAGGTTTCCCTTTTGTATGTAAGTCTTTGGTTCTATCAATGATTAAATCCACTGCTTCACGTGTTTCCTGATGATTCAAATCCTCTCGGATTAACTTACTTCCTCGTCCAGCATAAACCAAATGGTAAAAACAAAGTCTTTCTAACTGTTCATGTTCAATGAGGTCAAAGATGGAAGGTATGTCTTTCACATTAATTCTATTCATGGTGAATCTAAGGCCCACCTTTAGACCTGCCGCTTTACAATTTTGGATGCCTTTTATAGCAGCGTCAAACGATCCCTTAATACCTCTAAATTTATCATTTGTATCCCTCATGCCATCTAAGCTGACACCCACATAGGATAAGCCTATTTCCCTTAAGGCCTTTGTTACATCCCTAGTTAATAGTGTTCCATTGGTAGATAAGACTGTCCTTATCCCCTTTGAGGTGGCGTATTGGGTGAGTTCCAAGATATCATTTCTCATAAGGGGTTCGCCCCCCGACAAAAGGAGGACTGGAATACCAAAATGGCTTAAATTATCTATAAGCCTTTTCCCTTCTTCTGTGGTGAGTTCGTTTTTTGAGGTCCGATCCTGTGCTTGGGCATAACAGTGGATGCATTTAAGATTGCAGCGTTGGGTTACATTCCAAACCACAACCGGTTTTTTATCTGCGGAGAATTGGAGTAGATGGGAGGGGAGCCTTTTTGTATTCCTTCCATACCTTAGGACATCAGATGGCTCAACGGTTCCACAATATAATTTTGATATGCCTATCATTCAAATAAGTCTGCTGTCCTCATATAATTAATCAACTTGGTAAGATTCCTTTATTAGCTTGTTAATATAGGAATCGGGATCTTCGATAGCTTCTTTAGTTATCACAAAGTTATCCCTACCTGTCTTGTCCCAAACCAGTTTGAGCCCAAATTCCAGATCCTTCAGGCACTTCTTGCATATATCATGTGCCCTTTGACCCTCAACCAAGGCCTTGGTCATAATGGCATCGATAGCATCATCATTAAAGTTCAATTTTATGCCAAGCCTTTTTTGGAATATATTTTCATAACCCTTAACCTGGTTGTACATATAAAAAATTTCCTCGAAAGCGGTTGCTACATCTAGTTCATTTTTCATATACAAATCAATGATAAGATTGACCCTGCTTTCAGTAAGTGCCAAACCGTATCTCTGTGAAAATTCCCCTTCTCTCCTTTTTATAGCATTCTTAAGGGCATCCGCCTCCTGGGACACTATCTTTTGATATCTAGCTATTAATTTCGGGTCACTGGGATTTTCTAAAAGTACCTCAAGCTCCCTTTCTGGATGTTTAACTACTTCACTGGTAACAGCAAACTGCTTAATATCTGTGGATGGGAGCTTTTTCTCGAATTTTAAGAGAACTTTCTCGATAGCACTCACTAATCCCCTGGCACCGGTCTTTTCTTGATATGCCTTTTTAGCTAATAGCCTAAGAGCCTCATCTTCAAACCTTATATCTATACCATATGCCCTGAAGTCTCTCTTTTTGCCATTAATAATGGGATTGTTGGGATTTTTAAGGATTTGGTATAGATCTTCCTCAGTCAGTTCATCAAATACCGCTACTACCGGAAGTCTTCCTATGAATTCTGACTCGAAACCGTATTTAATTAGGTCCTCTGCCTTAACCTCTTTGAGATAACTCAGTTTTTCTTCCTTTGACGTTATCCGGGCCCCGAATCCCATCCCTTGTTGATTAAGACGTTTTTTTATGAGATTTTCTAAATCATTAAACGCACCGCTTACAATAAACAGTATATTCTTAGTATTAATAACTCTTTTTTCTCTTTTTCCTGTCTTTCTATACCTTTCCAAGGCCTGTAGCTGTGAGATAGGATCATGGGGAACTTTCAAATCTACCTCAGTTTCCTCCATGGGTTTCAGCAAGGCCCTCTGTACCCCGGTCCGCGAGACGTCAGGTCCTATGGTATGATTGCTAGAGGCAATTTTATCTATCTCATCGATGTAAATAATTCCATACTGGGCCAGTTCAATGTCATCATTGGCCTCGTGCACTAAATCTCTCACCAGATCTTCTACATCCCCACCCACATAGCCTGTCTCACTGAATTTGGTAGCATCCCCCTTAACAAATGGAACACCTATCTTCTGGGCGATTAACTTTATTATATAAGTCTTTCCTACCCCAGTAGGGCCTATCATAATTATATTATTCTTAATGTATCCTACATTACTTTTGCTGTTTTTTCTCTTTATATCCCTTAGATATTTAATTCTATTGAAATGGGTGCAGACCTTTGTAGCCAGTATAGCCTTTGCCTCGTCCTGCTTGACCACATATTGATTAAGATAGTCCTCCAATTCTTCAGGTTTCATATCGAAGGCAATCTCAGAGACACTTCCAGAAGGAGTGTCCTCTGCTTCATGGTAATGCCCCACATCGGGCTTAGGATAAAGAATGGGGGAAACAATTTTTACACGGTCCCCGTACTTTTTAGACAAATACTCACTCAGCTCTTTTTCCAGTTCCTTCTGGTCAGGAATCTTATTCATCTTTTACTCCCTAA
>DTXE01000117.1 GCA_012962595.1 Syntrophaceae bacterium
CAAATCCGCTACCACAATCTATCTTGCCAGTTGTATTACCGAGGGAGTGAAGAAGGCCATCAGTGATGACCGGCTGGTAAGAAGAGAATTCAATCTGACCGATATTTTTGTAAGCGAAGAAGCCAAAGAGGAATTTTTGGAATACATTAAATGGCTGATGCATTTGTGAGTTGCTTTTGTGCGACAATAACCTTTCTGAAAAAATAAATTGGAATCTGCCCCCCTCCTAAACAAAATCCATATTCGAGCACTCCAATTTACCAATAATTGTGCCCACTCATATTTTTGTAAAATATTTGACATTTTTTCTTGACACCTCGTAAAATATTTGACAAATACAAATGGAGACATACTGCATGGGGGAGTTTGTGATTTGCATTTTTGGTGCAGCTTTTGGGTGTGTTGATGACTTTGGAGGAAATCCGAGATTTAGTCAGGTCAGGAAGGTACCACTACTCAGAGAAGATTAGAGTTCTTATTGAAGAGGGATGGTATGATGAACGTGACTTAGAGGCTTGTGTCCTTTCGGCAACAAAATTTTATAAGATTGAAAAGGATGAGCAGAAGACCTCCATAGATGGAAAAAGTACACGATTATAGGAAGAGACACGCATGGATATCTATTTTATACGTGTGGGAAGGTGAAAAAAGATGAAACGGGAAAGTTATATTTCTTCATCACAGCACATGCCGCAGACTGAAAAAATGTTTCATTACACCTGTGAAGAATGTGGTAAGGGGACCGTAATTCCCATGGAATTTAAGGGATATAAGACAAGAATAAAAGGGTATCCTTTTGTTGTCGATCAAGCCATTATTGGCGTATGTGAAAACTGTGGGGCAAGGCATTTTAGTGCACGGGAAACAAAGAGATGGGAAGAATTGTTCAATAAGAAGCTGGAAGAAAATCATATTATCTTCACACCAGATCAAATTGAGCAACTCAGGAAATCATTAAGACTCTCTGTCGAAGACTTCGCTTTGCTCATAGGCTGTACGAGACAATCAATTTACAATTGGGAAAGAAAGAGCCGAATAAAACCGCAGTCAAGAATGGCAGATCTTCTGATGAAATTGGTGGATCAGTCCCTGAAGGTTGGAGAGGTGAATGTGATCCAGTGTCTAGTTGATAAAGCAAAAGAACTTGGAATATCTATCGATGTCGATATAGAGGCGCAAATTTCAAAACGTGTCAGGAAGTAGGGGTCAATCAGGAAGTAGGGGTCAAAGCTACATTTTTCACTTGTTAGCTCAGTACAAATACCGTACTAAGATAACATGGTAAGAGCATTACGGACACAACATCAGGGTGCTTTATACCATGCTACGTGCAGAGGTAACGGGGTAAAAAGATATTTTGGGATGAGAAGGATTGTAGATACCTTTGGTGGAATTAGGTGAATCTGCTGTTACCAAAGTTGTACGCAAACGAGGCTGAATGGGCAAACTGCTTAAATGAATAATGTAGCTTTGACCCCTAGATTTTTGTTTACATCCGGTATATCCTCACATGCAGCTTTGGGCGCTAAAAAGGCTGGTGGCATTATCATAGGAATTAATCCATATAACAGTTACAAAAGCACGGAATTTTTAACTGATGGGTCTTTGAATCTTGACTACGTAGATTATGTAATCAGTACGGGGCTAGGTTACAAAGCTAGAAATTTCGTAACCATATTCTCTGCTGACGGGATCATCGTTATCAACGGGGAATATGGAACTTTAAATGAAGTGACAATTGCTATCGACCATAATAAACCAATAGTAGCTATAAAGGGTACGGGAGGAATTGCAGATAGTTTGGAAGCAATTATTAAAAAAATCAGACCCTATGAGCTAGTAGATTATACAAACGATCCTGAAATGGCAGTGGATCTCTTGATCAATATGTTACCAAATCCGGTTAGTTTGCATAACTTTTAGATGAGCCCTCTGTGGGATCTTCTCCCAATTATGTGGAGGCCGTGTTTGAGAAGATAAGGGAAATCAATAAAAATGGAACTAGCATCCTCTTAGTAGAGCAAAATGCCAGAATGGCACTGGAGTATGCTGACCGAGGCTATGTCTTCAAAATTGGCGAAATCGCCCTTGAGAATGTGGGGAAAAAACCTGCTTGAGATGCTTGAGAATGAGGACGTCAGAAGGGCATTTTTGGGAGAGGAATGAATATCTGCACCAACAAAGTCAATTTTGCTTCAAAAGAGGTTTTTGCAGGGGACTCGAAGTTCCATGAAAGGGGGTCGAAGCTACATTTTTCACTTAACAGCTTTGCACAGTACCGGCTAATACCGATACTATTAGGCAGCATGGCAAGGGCCTTACGGACAGCTTCATATTCCGCTATCCGTTCCATTTTTCTTCAAGGATAACTGAATAATGTAGC
>DTXE01000118.1 GCA_012962595.1 Syntrophaceae bacterium
GGAATTCAAGACGCCAAAAAATAAAAGGTATTAAACCTCAGGGCAAACCCTGAACCCAATAATAAGAATCGACCCAAGGGTCGAGGTATTTAACCTAGATCCCGCTAATCCCGAAGCTTTCGGGAGCGGGATTATCCTGATTAATCGGGACGACTAACCACGCCAAAGCGTGGAGTCTCACAAATAAGTTTGATGCTTGGGATTTGGAATTTAAACTAGAGGAGTTATTTTCACATGAATAACATCAGGTATTGAACCCAAGAGAGTCCTTCACATATTTCCTTTAGTACCCAAATCTTCGGAGGGCCTTCTCATCCTTTCGCCAGTCCTTTTGAACCCGAACCCATAATCCTAAAAAAACCCTGGCCCCCAAGATTGATTCTATGGCCTTTCTGGCCTCTTCTCCGATGACTTTAAGCATTTTACCCCCCTGTCCAATTATAATTCCTTTCTGTGAATCCCTTTCTACATAAATGGTGGCATGGATAGAGATAAAATTCCTCTTCTCCTCTTCCTTAAATTCCTCTATGGTTACTGCTGTCGAGTATGGAACCTCTTGATACACATGGTGAAATATTCTCTCCCGTATGATTTCCGCTACCAAAAATCGTTCCCATTGATCAGTTGCTATGTCTTTTGGGAAATAAGGCAATCCTTCTGGGAGTCTTTTGATGATTTCATCTACAACTAAGTCAATCCCATCCTTTAAAAGGGCAGATATGGGTATAATGGCTTCAAAATCATAGATGGTATGGTAGTAATCAATCAGGGGCAGCAAGGTCTCTTTACTAACCAGGTCTATCTTATTAATGGCCATGATGACAGGGGTTTTTATGTTTCTCAAGGTCTTTATTATCCATTCACTTTTACTTCCTGTAGAAGGACTGGTGTCTACTACAAGAAGAATGACATCTACCTCTTTTAGGGTAGATAGGGCGATCTCAACCATGCGTCTGCCAAAAGGTGTTTTTGCCAGGTGAATACCAGGGGTATCCCAAAAAACCAACTGACAAGAAGGCTTATTGAGAATTCCTACAATCTTATTTCGAGTGGTCTGGGGCTTAGGTGAGGTAATAGCTATCTTTTGTCCCAAGATATGATTCAGTAAGGTGGATTTCCCTACATTGGGTGCACCAATTATGGCAATAAAGCCGGATTTAAAGGCCATGACTCTTATAATAAGGCTTCTTCAGAGCTCTCCTGCAAACTTGGTTAATGTTTAACCACCCACACCATGCCTCTTTCCATGTGTGGATCGGAGATTATTTCTAATTCTTCCAGTTTAAAGGTGTTCATAAGTTGAGGTATATTTTCTCTCCTTTGTCCTTTTAATGTAGACAGGTCATAAGGAGATATATGAAGGCTAATCTTTTTTGAGGGAGCATATTTTTGAATCTCCGCCTTTGCCCTATCAAGCAAGATAGAAGATCTAACCAGTTCTCCGAAGGCCGGGTGGTAGGGGCCAGCTAGAATGTTGCCCTTTTGCTCTAGGATTGGTGAAGGTTGAAGCCCAATTCTGATGACTGGTATGTGGTTTTGCTCAAAAAGAAGAACCATCTCTTTGCACAACTCCACAGCTTCCTTAAGCTCCATCGGGGTATAATCTCCTTTATGGAATAGGGAAGCAAGGGCGGTATGGTTAATAACAAGGGTGGGATGAATCCTCACAAAATCTGGTTGTAAACAGATAACCCTTTTGGCAGATAAAATGGCCTTTTTCTCAGTGTCGCCAGGTAGTCCTAACATTATATGGATGCCTACAGAAAATCCACGCTTTTTAAGAAGTCCTACTGCCTTGACCGTGTGGTGTGGAGTATGTCCACGCCTTGCCAAAGCAAGAACCTCATCATCCATGGACTGGGCACCTAATTCCACTGTACGGACATTATAAGCGTTAAGCGTATCCAAAATCTGTGAATCAATATAATCTGGTCGGGTAGAAATCCTTATGGAATTCACCTGACCCGTTTGGATAAACTCCTGAGTGACCTCAAGGAACTGAATTTGTTGGGTCAGGGGAAGTGCTGTAAAGCTCCCGCCATAAAAAGCGATCTGAACATCTCTGAGACCATTTCTTTTATACTTCAAGAATTCCCTGATGACTGTTTTAACATTTAGGGGTGTGGTCTTATTTTTGGATATCCCGGTAGCTGTCTCTTGGTTACAAAAAACACACCTATGAGGGCAGCCCCCATGTGGAATAAAAACTGGTATAATAAAGGGTTTCATGTGAAAATAGCTCCTCCAGTTTAAATTCCAAA
>DTXE01000119.1 GCA_012962595.1 Syntrophaceae bacterium
GAATTCTAGGGCGATGTCATTCATTAGCGTATAGCGGTTAGCGATTAGCGGCTAGTAGTTAGTGAATAGAAAAAAAGAAAATGGAAAATAGAAATTAGAGATGAAAACCATACTTCTCAATTGCGGATTTCGGATTTCGGATTGCGGATTTTAAAGCTATTGCTTCAATTTCGGATTGTGAATAGCGTATAGCGATTAGGGTGGGAGTAGCTCGTAGCTCACAGTTTGAAGCTTGCAAATACAACAAGGC
This sequence comes from Syntrophaceae bacterium, assembly GCA_012962595.1. Lineage (GTDB taxonomy): Bacteria > Desulfobacterota > DTXE01 > DTXE01 > DTXE01 > DTXE01. Next base: position 251 of record DTXE01000119.1, read on the forward strand.
TTTATTCCTTGACAAAACCCGATCCCAATCTTAGGATACAGTTAAGAATATCCATGAGAGGTGATTATTTATGTCTAAGTTAATAACTGCCATTTATGAAGATGGTGTCTTTAAACCATTGCAAGATATCCACATTCCTGATCACCAAAGGGTCAAGTTAGAAATTGTGTCTGAAGATGAGGCATCTCTTATTGAATCTCAAAAAAAGGCTCTCTTAGAGATTGCAGGTATGGGTAGTAGCGGTTTAACCGATATAGCCAGAAATCATGACAAGTATTTGTACCAAAGGGATTGGTGAAATGGCATCTGGCCTTATCTTTACTGACACAAGTGCTTGGTATGCATTTATCGATAAAAATGATGCAGATCATGCTGCTGCAGTTAAGTTCGTTAAGAATCTAGATCGGCCTTTGATAACAAGCAATTATATTTTTGATGAGACATTGACGCTAGTTAAACTGAGAATAGGGTCTCACGTTGCCATAAATCTTGGCCGAAAGTTATGGAATCAGGAAGTGGCTACCTTAGTAAGAGTGACTGAAAAGGATGAATCCAGAGCATGGGAAATTTTTGTAAAATATAAGGATAGGGGCTTTAGTTTTACCGATTGCACTTCCTTTTCCATAATGGAGCGGTTAAAACTTGAAACAGCTTTTGCTTTCGACGATCATTTCATCCAATACGGAAAATTTGTAATTGTGCCTGCCTGATTGGGATAAAAGTAAGAACCTTCCTTATGGTTTCCTAAGAACAATCTCCTGGCCATGGCAGGGATCAAGTCCCTAAGGGTATCGTACTTCTCCCCCTTTTTAAACTTCTTCCAGACGTGGTTGAATTCTAGGGCAATGTCATTCATTAGCGTATAGCGGTTAGCGATTAGCGGCTAGTAGTTAGTGAATAGAAAAAAGAACGACCAGGTCGGGTTGCCGTGTACGAGGATGACCGGCTCGCCCACTCCCTCGTCGACGTAGTGGTAGCGATGGCCCTGGAAATCGCGGACACGCTTAAAAACTGGATCCAGAAGGGCGAGTTTCTGCTCACCGAGGCCCAGGAGCCGATTCCGTCCGGGTAAAGCCTTGGGCCTTAATGGATAAGGCCCGGCAGGAAAAGCGCGATCTGGGGAAAGAGCATAAGCAGAA
>DTXE01000120.1 GCA_012962595.1 Syntrophaceae bacterium
AAGCATGAGACGATCACGCGTCTGATTTATTGTTTTGTCCAAATAAAAATGCAGTAAACAACCTATATAAAGAAGGTATTACAAAAGGAGTTTATAAGGCTTACTTATGTCTTGCTTGATATTGAAAAGGAAATTATTCTACCATTGTTTGAAGTTGAAAAAGAAGTGAAAGTGGTAATTCCCACAGTAAATAGCTTTACTGGAGACAAATTGAGTGCCTTTGCTCCCACAACTATAGGAATTCCATATAGCAAAGGAAAATCAATGGAAATAATAAAACAACTATTTGACCTTGGAATTCTATTTGAATACATAACTGACCTGAGGGAAATCAGTCAGTCGTATAAAAAAATTGCTGAAATTGAAGCTTCTTATCGTAATCTGAGTCTTTCCATAGATAAATTTTTGAGTGATTCAATAAAAGGCTTTTCTCATCTCTCAGTTAGATTTTCGTGGAAGTATTGAGAACAATTATACAAGAGAACTAAGAGATGGGATAAGAAGAATTAGAAGTCACATAATAGGAGGTAGATACTCTTTTTCAACCGCTAAAGAGAATGCTTCAAAAGTAGCCTTTCTTGCTTTTTTAATTAAGGATGATCGTTTGGATATAGATATAGAAGGACTGAAGCAAAAGAGAAGAAATGTAGAGAGAATAAAGGAGGTCCATCTTCCAGAAGAATTCAGGATTCTAAATAAACTAAAGGCGATTTCTCAGGAAAGTTTTTATTTATGGGCGATAGCTACTAAAGTAATACAGGAGGGAGAAAGCGATCCTGGATAAGTGCAATGATTCCAAGATTCCATAAATGCTATGCTGGATACAGCCAAAGCATTTTATTCAATAATAAATAGTAAGGGCAAATTATAAATCCAAGAAAAATAATTGAAGATGGTTATATTTATAAAGGAATTGGAGTAAATTATGCTGGTCATAGAAGTCCATAAAATAATTGGGAATTGTGTAGTGCATAAAGAAGGAGATAAAATTTATATAAAAGGTCCAGAGATTGATTTGGAAAAAACTGATAGAATTTGCATACATGCTCTTCAAGCATGGCGTAGATCCAGTAAAACTTGGATTATCCAAGGATGGAAAGTATGCCTATTTGCAATGCTTGGATCCTAACATATAATCTGAAGTACTAAATATATATAACCTAATATAATATATTATGCAGAAGGTGATAAAGATGAGTAGCGAATTGGTGCTGATTGACCGTGAGGTGCTGCTGGCAGAGTTGCAGCATGCCTTTGACGCAAAGACCGCGGAAGTGCTGCTACGTGTCCTGGACAAGGTAGCTGCGCAGGTGCGCGATACTGGCGTGACGCGCGAGGACTTTCGCGAGCTGAAGCAGATTGTTGCAGAGTTGGTGAGTGCGCAGGCTCGCACCGAGGAACAGGTGAGAGAGTTGGTCAAGGCCCAGGCTCGCACCGAGGAACAGGTGAGAGAGTTGGCCGAGGCCCAGGCTCGCACCGAGGAACATGTGACA
>DTXE01000121.1 GCA_012962595.1 Syntrophaceae bacterium
TACATACTCCCATCTATCAAACATCTAAGAGATATTTTTAACACTATCTTTTACATTAAGACTTATGATTCTGTATCCGTCAATCTCTTCACTTTTTTGATACTCTTCTTGTATGATCAGTGATCTCTGTTTAAGTTTGAGTCTAGGATCGAGTTCTTTGATCTCAATATATTATATTATTATGAAAAGCTGTGTCGGTGAGTGTGCGGGGACCAGGTCCAGGGGGCCTGGCCTGGTCCTTTTTTTCAACGTCAAATAAAAAACTTGTGAAACGTGAGTTCATCACGTCATAACGTGAGATAACGTCAATGAAGACGTGCAAAATGTGCGGTTTCGTTGCGAAGACAGATAGGGGGTTGTTGCTTCATGTTGCGCAACGTCACCGTAAGGTTGAGAACGTCCAACAAGAGGAGGGTGAAGAGATGAGTGATGATCAGCTTTTGGCGCTGCATGAAAAAATAGCAGCTATCGATAAAGCGCTTACTGAAAGTCAGCTTCGAGAGCAGCAAGAGGTCGAACGTCTCAAAAATTCGATCGCTGAACTTTCTCAAAAGGTTAAGCAAGCGGTTGATTTTTCTGATGATATGAGAACTCTATGCGATCGCTTTCCCAGTCTTTGTGAAAAGGTTGATCAATTAGAAAAAAGAGCTAAGGTAGCACAAGCCCCGGTTGCTCAACCTACTCATGAGACAGCCGCAGAGTTCTGGGAATGCCCTCAATGTTCACGTCCGCTGGCCGAGGCGTTGCCGAACTTCCCGGAACCGCTGAAGACAGTCTTGAAAAAAACACATCGAGATCTGTTAATCGAGGAGTTGAAGGGTGCTGGCTACAAAGTAGTTTCTCCAGGAGAAGCGAAAAAGTCTAAGACTCGGGAGTTCTGATATGCCGTTTGAGATGCCTTGCTTGCGACATTTTCCAGTGATTTGGCATGATGAGATTATTTTCAATTTTAAAGAACTTGTCGACTATGTTTTGAAACATAAAGATGTTTGTAAAAAATGTCAGCAGTTCTGGGATGAGTTGTGGCGCTGGTATTGGAGTAAGCGGAGGGAGTAACGTGAAAAAGAAAAAGA
>DTXE01000122.1 GCA_012962595.1 Syntrophaceae bacterium
CCTAGATTATTATGATGAGCAGATTGATTTAGTAAAGACCGTATTTGAAGGCAAGATTCACAGACTAAAGAAGGGCGATGAGCTCCCACCTGGTGTTATTAAGATGGTAAAGGTTTATGTGGCTATGAAAAGGAAGCTGTCTGTGGGTGATAAGATGGCTGGTCGACATGGTAATAAAGGAGTAGTATCCAGAGTGTTACCTGAGGAGGATATGCCTTACTTTGCTGATGGGACTCCGGTTGACATCGTTTTGAATCCCTTGGGGGTCCCTTCACGTATGAATGTGGGACAGATTCTGGAAACCCATTTGGGCTGGGCTTCAAAAGAATTAGGAAGACAGATAGGAGAACTGGTAGATAAGTACTACACATCGGATGGATTGAGAAAAAGGCTTGCTAGGATATATTCTCCAAAGGAGTATTCCACATACTTTGCAGATATTCCAGATCAAGAACTTGGTAAGATAGCACATACCCTCAAAAATGGGATTCCTATGGCTACCCCGGTTTTTGACGGCGCACAGGAGGAGGAAATTAGGAGATTTTTGAAGGAGAGCAAGTTACCCGAAATAGGACAAGCCACTCTTTATGATGGAAGAACGGGAGAGCCATTTGATTCAAAGGTAACCGTAGGCATTATGTATATGATGAAGCTACACCACTTGGTAGATGATAAAATTCATGCAAGATCCATTGGACCCTATTCTCTGGTAACACAGCAACCCTTGGGTGGGAAGGCCCAGTTTGGAGGTCAAAGATTGGGAGAGATGGAGGTGTGGGCCATGGAGGCCTATGGTGCTGCCCATACATTACAGGAATTTCTTACTGTAAAATCTGATGATAAGGTAGGTAGAGCACGAATATATGAGAAGATTGTGAAGGGTGAACAGTCTTTGGAACCTGGACTTCCGGAATCCTTTAAGGTTTTGATAAAGGAGATTCAGAGCTTAGGGCTCAATGTTGAATTACTGGAAGATGGGCAAAATAAAGGGTAAGGAGGTAGCCTTGGAAGATTTATATAATCTCTTTGCCAAGCCAAAGGACCCATTGAGTTTTAGTGCAGTTAGAATATCTTTAGCCTCTCCAGAGAGGTTGAGGGAGTGGTCCTATGGTGAAGTTAAGAAACCAGAGACTATAAATTATCGAACATTTAAACCCGAGAGGGATGGTCTGTTTTGCGCCAAAATTTTTGGTCCCACAAAGGACTACGAGTGCAACTGCGGTAAATATAAAAGGATGAAGCATCGGGGGGTAGTTTGCGAGAAATGTGGTGTGGAAGTGATTCGTGCCGATGTCCGCAGGGAACGTATGGGGCATATCGAGTTGGCAAGCCCCGTTGCCCATATATGGTTCTTGAAAAGTATTCCCAGTAAGATCGGAAGTCTTTTAGATTTGACCCAAAGGGATTTAGAGCGAATACTTTATTTCGAGGCCTATATTGTAATTGATCCCAAGGATACCCCACTGCACACATATGAAATCTTATCTGAGGAACAATTACATGAGAGAAGAGAGGCTTATGGAGACGAATTTAAGGTGGGAATAGGGGCGGAGGCCATTAAAGAACTGTTGGCCAATCTCAATTTGGTGGAACTTTCACAAAGGTTGAAGCTGGAAATGACAGAGACCACCTCTGAGGTTAAGAAGAAGAAATTGGCCAAGAGGCTGAGAATAGTAAATGCCTTTCTAGAATCAGGCAACAAGCCTGAGTGGATGATCCTGGAGGTAATCCCTGTGCTTCCTCCTGATTTGAGACCCTTGGTTCCACTGGATGGAGGCAGATTTGCCACCTCAGATCTGAACGATCTCTACCGCAGAGTCATTAATAGAAATAACAGATTAAGAAGGCTTCAAGATCTGGAAGCCCCAGACATTATCATTCGAAATGAGAAAAGGATGCTCCAGGAGGCGGTAGATGTCTTGTTTGATAATGGTAGGCGGGGAAAGGTCATTACCGGGCCTAATAAGAGACCTCTTAGATCCCTAAGCGAGATGTTAAGGGGAAAGCAGGGAAGGTTCAGGCAGAATCTACTAGGAAAGCGTGTAGATTATTCTGGCAGATCCGTGATAGTCATTGGTCCTGATTTAAGACTCCACCAGTGTGGACTTCCTAGAAAGATGGCCCTTGAACTATTCAAACCCTTTATTTATCACAAATTGGAGGAGCGAGGATACGTTACCACTGTCAAGGCTGCTAAAAAGATGGTAGAGAGGGAGACCCCAGAGGTCTGGGATGCCTTAGATGATGTGGTAAGGGAATATCCAGTACTTTTAAATAGAGCCCCCACGTTACACCGCTTAGGCTTCCAGGCATTTGAACCTGTTCTAGTAGATGGCAAGGCTATCCAACTTCATCCCTTAGTGTGTTTGGCCTTTAATGCAGATTTCGATGGAGATCAGATGGCCGTGCATATCCCCCTATCTGTGGAGGCACAGATCGAGGCCAGGGTGCTTATGATGTCTACCAATAACATCCTCTCCCCAGCCCATGGGGAACCCATTATTATTCCTACCCAGGATATCGTCTTGGGTCTTTATTATATGACAAAAGAAAGGGCCTTTGCCAAGGGTGAGAACATGGTATTTTCCAGTCCTGAAGAGGTAAGGATGGCCTATGACGCAAGGGCTGTGGACCTCCAAGCACGGATCCGTGTGAGGATAAACAATTCATTGGTTAACACTACTGTGGGACGTATACTCCTTAAAGAGGTAGTCCCTGATGATATTCCATTTGAGACGATTAATAAGGTAATGAAAAAGAAGGATATAGCCAAATTGATCGACCAATCCTTTAGGGTCTGTGGTACTAAAAAGACCGTTATCTTAGCCGATAAACTCAAGGATCTAGGTTACAAGTATGCCACACAGGCAGGGATTTCCATATGCCTCTCAGATATGGCCATTCCTACCAGAAAGGAGGAGATATTAAGAAAGGCCGATGAAGAGATTAGGATGATTAATCAGCAATATACTGAGGGTCTCATCACTGATGGGGAGAGATATAATAAGGCCGTGGATATATGGGCAAAGGCCACCGAGGATGTAGCTTCAGAGATGATGAGAGAGATGTCAAAAGATGTAGTATCTAACGAAGAGGGCAAAACCGAAGAAATGCCCAGTTCCAATCCTATATATATGATGGCGGATTCTGGATCACGAGGGAGTAAGGATCAAATGAGGCAACTGGCAGGTATGAGGGGACTCATGGCAAAGCCATCAGGGGAGATTATTGAGACACCTATTACAGCCAATTTCCGTGAAGGACTGACGGTACTTCAGTATTTTATCTCCACACACGGTGCCAGAAAAGGTCTGGCCGATACCGCCCTAAAGACGGCAAATGCGGGATATCTAACCAGAAGATTAATAGATGTAGCTCATGATTGCGTGGTCACAGAGGAGGATTGTGGCACCATTGATGGAGTCACCATGGAGGCCTTAATAGAGGGTGGGGAAATTATTCAAACTGTGGGGCAACGTGTTTTAGGAAGAGTGGCTCTAGAGGACATAAAGGATCCTTATACTGAAAAAGTTTTGATAAAGGCCAATGAGGAGATTGATGAACAGGGCGTGGCTAAAATAGAAGATGCTGGTATAGAGCGCATAAAGATCAGATCGGTTTTGACCTGCCAGTCCAGAAGGGGGGTTTGTGCAAAATGTTATGGGCGTGATTTGGCCCATGGGGAACCGATCCAGATTGGTGAGGCGGTGGGAATAGTGGCCGCTCAGTCTATTGGTGAACCTGGAACTCAGCTTACCATGCGGACATTCCATATTGGGGGAACCGCGAGGAGACGTGTGGAGCAATCCACATTGACTTCTCGCAATGAAGGAACAATAAAATTCATCAATCTCAATACAGTTAAGGCCGCTACTGGAAATCTCATAGTCATGAATCGAAATGGTGAAGTGGCCATTGTTGGTGAGAAAGGAAGAGAACGCGAAAGGTACCCCGTTACCTATGGTGCTGAACTTAAGGTTGAGGACGGGCAGAAGGTGAAGCCCGGAGATCTACTAGCCGAATGGGATCCATACACCATTCCTATTCTAACTGAGATATCAGGGAGGATTAAATTTGGTGACGTCATGGAAGGCATAACCATGAAAGAGAAGGTTGACCCTGTAACTGGTAAATCAAGTAAGGTCATCGTCGACTATAAGGATACCGAGGTTCGCCCCCGTGTTTCCATAAAGGATGAATCTGGTAAGACAGCAAAAATCCCCCATACCGGTTCCGAGGCGAGGTACTTTCTCCCAGTAGGCGCCATTATCATGGTGGCCGAAGGGGATACAGTCAGGGCGGGTGATGTCCTTGCCAAAATTCCTCGGGAGACTACCAAGACCAAGGATATTACCGGTGGTCTGCCTAGGGTTGCTGAACTGTTTGAGGTGAGAAAGCCTAAAGAATATGCTATAATAAGTGAGATCGACGGTGAGGTATCCTTTGGTAAGTACACCAAAGGAAAGAGAAAGGTTATTATTACGCCAGAGGTGGGTGAATCCAAAGAGTATCTTATACCCAAAGGTAAACATGTAAGTATTAGAGAAGGGGAATTTGTGAAGGCTGGAGAGTCTCTGATGGACGGTTCTGCCAATCCCCATGATGTCCTGAGGATCAAAGGTATTAAAGATCTGGCCAAGTATCTGGTAAATGAAATTCAGGGGGTTTACAGGCTCCAAGGCGTCAATATTAACGATAAGCATATTGAGGTGATTGTCCGACAGATGTTGAGGCGAGTAAAAATTACCGATCCTGGGGATAGCAAGTTTCTGGTAGGGGAGCAGGTGGAAAAGTATATCTTTGAAGAAGAGAATGAGAAGATATTGACTACAGGAGGCAAGCCCGCCATTGGCGAACCATTGCTTTTGGGTATTACCAAGGCCTCCTTGAGCACGGAAAGCTTCATTTCGGCCGCCTCTTTCCAGGAGACTACTAAGGTTCTGGCTGACGCTGCCGTTCAAGGCAGGATTGATTATTTAAGGGGGCTTAAGGAAAATGTTATTATGGGAAGGTTAATCCCTGCAGGTACAGGCCTCCCCCATTATCGACGACTGGGGATAAAGATAGCTGAAACTCAAGAGGAAGTGGCCAGTTAACTAAAGTAAATTGAACAAGGAGCTATTGAATGCCCACCATAAATCAATTGGTGAGAAGAGAGAGAAAAAAGGTGAAAAAGAAGGCTAGTACCCCTGCACTTAAAGGTTCGCCTCAAAAACGTGGGGTATGCTTGAGGGTATATACCACCACCCCCAAAAAGCCTAACTCGGCCCTAAGAAAGGTAGCTCGCGTGAGGCTTACTAATGGAATGGAGGTTACTGTATATATACCGGGGGAGGGACACAACCTTCAAGAGCATTCTGTAGTGCTGATACGTGGAGGAAGGGTAAAGGATCTTCCTGGTGTCCGGTATCATGTTATAAGGGGAGCCTTAGATTCTATGGGAGTTCAAGATAGAAAAAGGGGGCGTTCTAAGTACGGTACTAAGAAACCTAAATAATATGGATGTTAATATATCTAACGAGGTCTTAGATGCCTAGAAAAGGTTCGGTTCCAAAGAGAGAAATCCTGCCTGATACAAGATATGGAAGTAAGCTCGTGGCAAGGTTTATTAATAATATTATGAGAAAGGGTAAAAAGAGTGTGGCAGAACGGATTCTATACCAATCCTTTAACATCATCCAAAAAAGGACCCATAATGATCCTTTGAAGGTATTTGAAAAGGCGTTGGATAACGTTAAACCTGTTTTAGAGGTTAGGCCAAGGCGTGTAGGAGGTGCTACTTACCAGGTTCCTATGGAGGTAAGATTTGAACGAAGGATAAGTCTGGGGATCCGCTGGTTGATTACTTATGCTAAAAGACGTCCTGAGAAAGGCATGGAAAATAAGCTAGCTGGAGAGCTGATAGACGCAGCTAATAACCGAGGAGCAGCAGTTAAGAAGAAGGAGGATACCCATAAGATGGCTGAGGCCAATAAGGCCTTTGCCCATTATAGGTGGTAACAACTTTGTATACCCATGGCTATTTTCTGGCCAATTCTGGATAAAAGGGGACTGACCAATTTGTCAAGGTTTATTCCCTTAAATAGAATTAGAAACATTGGTATGATGGCCCACATCGATGCGGGCAAAACCACTACCACAGAACGCATCCTCTACTATACCGGTACCTCATATAAAATGGGTGAAGTTGATGAAGGGACGGCTATAATGGACTGGATGGAACAGGAGCAAGAGAGAGGGATTACCATCACCTCTGCTGCTACAACCTGTTTCTGGAATGGGTGTCAGATAAATATAATTGATACACCAGGACACGTAGACTTTACCATAGAAGTTGAAAGGTCACTCCGGGTTTTAGATGGGGCTATTGCAATCTTCTGCGCTGTAGGGGGTGTAGAACCTCAGTCAGAAACCGTTTGGCGACAGGCAGATAGATATAAAATTCCACGTATTGCCTTTATTAACAAGATGGACCGCATAGGTGCCAATTTTAACAGGTGTATCAAAATGATGGTTGAGAGACTTGGTGCTAACCCCATTCCTGTCCAGATTCCCTTGGGGAACGAGGACAAATTCAGAGGAGTTATTGATCTGATTGGTATGAAGGCCATAGTATATGATGAATCTACATTAGGAGCGAAATTCCGTGAAGAGGATATTCCTCATGATCTATATGATAAGGCCTTAGAATACAGAAGCCATTTAGTAGAGGCCCTTGCAGAATTGGATGATTCCTTGATGGAAAAATATATTGGTGATGCAAACATTGATGAGCAGGATATTATAGGAGCTTTAAGGAACGCTACTCTTGGGCACAGATGCGTTCCAGTCCTATGTGGTTCGGCCTTTAGAAACAAAGGCATCCAGCCTCTCTTGGATGCTGTGGTAGATTTTCTCCCCTCTCCCATAGATATCCCCCCCATAATAGGTATTAACCCTAAGGGTGAACTGGAGCAAAGAGAGGCTGATGACCATGCACCCTTTACGGCCCTGGCCTTTAAGATTATGACCGACCCTTATGTGGGTCATGTGGCATTTTTGAGGGTATACTCTGGTTACCTCAGGTCAGGGTCTTCTGTATTTAATGCCACAAAGGGTGTGAAAGAGAAGATTGGACGCCTGATGAAGATACATGCCAACAAGAGAGAGGAGATAAAGGAAGCCTATGCTGGCGATATAGTGGCTGCAGTGGGACTCAAAAAGACAACCACCGGAGAAACTCTCTGTGATGAGAAGGCCCCAATTGTCCTTGAATCCTTGGAGGTCCCCATACCGGTGGTTTCTATAGCCATCGAACCTAAGACCAAGGAAGATCAGGAAAAACTGAGCCTTTCCTTAAGCAAAATGGCCTTGGAGGACCCTTCCTTTAAGATTCACACAGATCGGGAAACCAGCCAGACTATAATATCGGGAATGGGAGAATTACATCTGGAGATTATTATAGATAGGTTAATGCGAGAGTTTAAGGTTGATGCCCATATTGGACACCCCGAGATCGCTTATAGAGAAACCATAACCAAGAAGGCTGTTGCAGAAGCCAAGTTTATAAAACAGACTGGGGGAAGGGGACAGTACGGACATGTGTGGCTTGAAGTGGAACCTCAAGAGCACGGCAAGGGTTTTGAATTTGTGGATAAGGTTAAAATGGGCGTCATACCAAAGCAATTCATTCCTGCCGTAGAGAAGGGAGTGAGAGAAGCCTTGGAGGTAGGTGTTCTGCAGGGCTATCCCATGATTGATGTTAAAGTAACCCTCTTTGATGGCTCCTATCATCCGGTAGATTCAACAGATTTGGCCTTCACCATTGCCGGATCTATGGCCTTCAAAGAGGCGGCTAACAAAGCGGATCCTGTACTTCTCGAGCCTATCATGGATCTAGAGGTTATTGTCCCTGATGAGTTTGTGGGAGGGGTAATGAAGGATTTGAGCATCAGACGTGGAAAGATATTGAGGTTAGACATCAGAGATGGCAGCCAAATAATAAAGGCACAGGTGCCCTTGGCCGAAATGTTCGGGTACGCTACAAACTTAAGGTCTACCACACAGGGCAGGGGTACTTTCAGTATGCAGCCTTCTCATTATGCACAGGTATCAGATGCCGTTTCACAGCAAATAAGCAGTCTTAAACTGGTGTCTCAAGGAGGTTCTACTCATGGCTAAGAAAAAATTTGAGAGGAAAAAGCCTCATCTGAATGTAGGGACCATTGGTCATATCGATCATGGAAAGACCACA
>DTXE01000123.1 GCA_012962595.1 Syntrophaceae bacterium
ATGATATTATTGCAGATTGCACTATTGTGCTAAGAACTTCTCCTATGTGGTAGGCGAATGGTAAAGGTAGAACCCTTGCCTACTTCTGAAACAAAGTTGATAATTCCATCATGTTCCTGGACAATTTTCTGAGTAACCAGTAAACCTAGGCCGGTGCCTTTGCTTCCTTTTGTGCTGAAGAATCGGCTAAAAACCTTCTTCTGCGTTTCTTCATCCATACCACAGCCGTTGTCAGAAACATCAAACCTAACAGCCCATTTATTTTCAGTAGTTGTTCTTACCTCTACCCGGCCTGGCCTATCAGGGCAACTGACACAGGCATCGATGGCATTAGAAACTAGATTAAGCAAACAGCAATGAATGCCTTTGGGATCGAGGGATACCTCGCCTATGGTGGGATCAAAATTTCTGAAAATCTCTATACCAGACTCTCTTGCCTTGGGCTCCATAAGTCCACACACCTCCTCTGCAACGGTATTGGGGGAACATACTTCATATTCAGGTTTACGTTCCTTGGAGTAGTTAAGCATGTCTAAAACCAGGTTAGATATATTGTCGATATTCCGCTCTACCATGTTCCACCCAGTTTTCAGCAGATTTCTATCCTGTTTCTTGAGGGCGGTATTTACTACGTAGACCCCTCCTTTAAGACCCCCTAGGATATTCTTTATGGCGTGGGCAAGACCGGCGACCGTCTGGCCGATGGTGGCTAACCTCTCCGCTTCAATGAGCTCCCTGGTAGCTTCTTCTACCTTACGTTCCAAATTTTCTGTATATTCCTTTAACTTCCTTTTTATCTCCAGTTTTTCTTCTGCCCGTTTCAGGGCTACAAAAAGGGCCTCATTGCCGATGGGCTTATTAATGAAGTCAGAGGCATCCAGTTGCAGAGAACGTATGGCTAGATCCATTTCTCCATAACCGGTGATAACAATCACTTCGGTATCAGGACTCATTTCCTTGATAGATTTTAAGACTTGAATACCGTCCATACCTGGCATTCTTATGTCAGTGAGAACAATGGGAGGGTGTTCCAGGCTAAAAAATTTTAGGCCTTCCTCGCCGTTTTTGGCGGTGATAACCTCATAGCCTGCATCACGTAAGGCAATCCCCCAAACTTTTCTTATCCCCTCTTCATCATCAATGAGCAACAGTTTTTGCATAACAGCCTGCCTTATTGGGGCGATGTTTTAACCGGAAACCTTAGTCTGAAAGTAGTACCCTTACCAAATTTGCTTTCTACCTCAATGGTGCCATCAAAATCTCTGACTATTCCATAACTAATAGGAAGTCCCAGTCCAGTCCCCTTCCCCACCTCTTTAGTGGTAAAAAATGGCTCAAAGATTCTGCCTTTCACATCGTCCGGAATACCTATACCGGTATCAGAGACCTCTGCCACCACACTCCCATCCTTTAAGGATGTTCGAATAGTTAGAATTTGCTCATCACCACCAAGCCTCTTTACCCTTTCTTCAATGGCATCCCTGGCATTAATAATCATATTAATAAACACCTGTTCTAGGCGATTCATATCCGCCATTATGGGAGGAAGTTGCTCATTCAGGTCCAATACCACTTTTATTTGGTGAAGTTCAAGTTGCCGCCCTAACATGGTAAAGGCCCCTTTAATGCATTCATTTAACTGTACCTCCACTTTAGTAATATCGGTTTTGCGCCCGAATTCCCGTAGATGATTGATGATCTTTGTGGCCCTATCTACTTGGGCATCCATCTCTTGGGCTATGGTTTTTAACGCATTCTCTTCAATCCTCTCACCTTTTTTGATCTTATCCATAAAAAAATTGGTACCGGTCTTGATAACTGATAATGGTTGGTTTAGCTCATGGGCTACCCCTGCAGACATCTCTCCCAAGGTGGCCATCTTACCGGCCTGTACCAGTTGCTGTTCAGTCTGTAGTCTTTCGGTTATGTCACTGGCCGTAATGATTAGGGCATTGTGTTTCAGGTATTCAACCGGCGATGAACGGATATCCACATAGATTAAGTTACCATCCTTTTTGACATGCTGAATTTTGTCGAGAATACTACTTTTATTAGCGCTGAGAGATTTAATCCTTATTCTGTCCCTAGGGCTGACAATATCCAGAAAGGTCATTTTCTGCAATTCACTCTTGGTATAACCATAATGTTCTATAGCCCGCTGGTTGGCGTCAAGAATTTGAAGGCTTTCCTGATGGATAACGAAAATGGGATTAGGATCATTGTTAAACAGATGCCGATATTTTTCTTCTGACTTTTTTAGCTCATCCTCTAAAAGCCTGAGAATGGTAACATCGGTAGACATCTCCATAACTGCTACGATTTCATCCTTTTCATTCCTAATGGGGGCGGTTGAGACAATGAAGTGAGCTATACTCCCATCCTTCTTTTTTCCAATTTCCTCGCTGGTATGTATCTTTCCATCCTTGAAGGTCTTTTCCACGATACAGTCCGCACATTTGGTCCCCCGCCCTTTATAGGCTGCATAGCAGTACTCGCCAATGCGGTCACCAAAGTCCCTTGCCCATTCCTTGTTGGTTCTAAGGATCTTAAAATTTTTATCCTGGACGGTTATATAACAGGGAACACTCTCAAAGAGTGTTTGAAACTCGTTGATGGTCCTCTGCAACTGGAGGGTCTTGGTTTTAATCTCTTTTTGCATTTCGCTGAGGGATTGGGCTAACTGACCAATTTCGTCATTAGTATAGGCTATTATCTCCTGCTCATAGTCGCCTTGGGCAATCTGTCTAGTTCTCGAAAGGAGTTGTTTAAGAGAGCGATTGATGAAAAAGAGGATGTAGAGACCAACCGCAGTCGAGATGAAGATTAAGAGAATAAAAGCCAGAATGACCATCTTTTGGCGTTCATGTGCGTGCATGCAGTAAGATGCAAATCCTAGTATGGCCACAAAGACAATAAGTCCTAAAGAAAGGCCCAACTTAAAGCTGAGCCCTTTCTTTAATTTAATTGGACCTTTTTTTAGATTTCTTACCATCTCTTAACGATGTTAAGTGCATACCTTATACCAAAAATTTTGGTTTTTGCCTATCTCATAATATCTCAAAAATCCAAATAACCCCTAATCTCCAAATGACACCAGTGCAAATTACAATGAAACTGTTGCAGACAATTGCATATTGCGATATCCCATTGCCCTTATATCTATGGGTATCACCCACAATTGACGTATTTTTGGGCATAATCCGAAGGAGACTTTCTGGCACAGATTATGCTGTTAAAAACCAAAGTTTCTATGAGTAACTCACTTATTTGCAAGGGATGGAAAGGAGGTGGTGTAAGTCATTCTAGATTTAGCAAAGCAGGATTACTGTAACTATCAGGTCCAAATATAGATAAGAGAAAGGAGGTAAAAACAATGCCTTTGACTCCAGAGGAATTAGACAAGATTGCAAAAGAGGTTGCAGAAGAAAAGGGAGAAAAAGAGCTCAAATATGACAAACTGAGATATTTTACCGACGAAGAACTCAAAAACTACACCGATGAAGACCTAAAAAAATTCAAGATTAAGCATGACATCTCTATGATAGAAGAGCTGGAAAAGGGTCCTTGGACAAGTTTTATTTCTGATATAAAACGAGAGGCCTTACACAGGAGTAAACTTCCAGAGGATAAGATGATGATATCTAAGGAGGTATGTGAAGACCTTTTGGGCCAGCTTGAGCTTTCTTACCATGATAAAGAAACCCACTGGAAGCATGGAGGTATTGTAGGTGTTTTTGGATATGGCGGTGGAGTCATCGGAAGATACTCCGATGTGCCAGACAAGTTTCCAGGGGTGGCCCACTTCCATACCATACGAGTTAATCAACCCGCCAGTAAATTCTATACTACTGACTATCTAAGAACAATTTGTGACCTCTGGGAATATCGAGGAAGCGGCTTAACCAATATGCACGGTTCTACTGGAGATATAGTATTTTTGGGAACTACTACCGAACAATTAGAGCCCATCTTTTATGATTTGACCCATGACCTTACTCAAGATCTAGGTGGTTCTGGTTCAAACCTCCGCACACCTTCCTGCTGTATAGGGAAGGCAAGATGCGAATATGCCATGATTGATACCCAGGATATGTGTTATGAGATGACCATGCACTATCAGGATGAGCTGCACAGGCCGGCGTTTCCCTATAAATTTAAGTTTAAGTTCTCTGGCTGCCCCAATGACTGTGTGGCGGCAATTGCCCGATCCGATATGGCTTACATCGGTACCTGGAAGGATGATATTCGCATTGATCAGGAGGCGGTTAAGGCGTATGTGGGTGGCGAGCTAAAACGCAATGCAGGCGATATGGCTGGCAGGGATTGGGGACCATTTGATATCAAGGCCGAGGTTATTGACCTTTGCCCCAGCCAGTGCATGAGCTGGGATGGTAATAAATTGACTATAGATAACAAAGAATGCGTCCGCTGCATGCACTGCATCAATACTATGCCCAGGGCCTTAAGGGTAGGCACAGATACCGGTTGCAGCATCCTGTTTGGTTCTAAGGCACCGATACTTGAAGGGGCACAACTTTCTCTTCTGACCATCCCATTTATGTACGCTGAGAGGCCCTATGATAACCTCAAAGACCTTGCCGATAAGGTATTCGAGTGGTGGCCTGAAGAGGGCAAGAACCGGGAGCGTTTAGGTGAGCTCATTCAGCGTCAAGGTCTGCGGGTGTTTTTGGAAAAGATTGGAGTTAGGGCCATCCCCCAAATGGTCAAAGAACCACGTTCCAACCCATATATCTTCTGGAAAGAGGAAGATGTACCCGGTGGATGGAAGAGAACTATTGCAGATTACAGAAAAAAACATGCAAGATAGGAGGTGCTACTATGGCTCTTGGTAAATTTGGTTATTATAATCCAGATAAGCCACTGGAAAATAGACTTACAGACATGGGTCCGCGGCACTATTGGCAGTACTTTCCGCCTATAATAAAGAAAAATTATGGAAAGTGGTTGTACCATGAGGTCCTGGAGCCAGGTGTATTAGTACATGTCTCTGAGACAGGGGATAGGTGTTATACAGTTAGGGTAGGTGGTGCCAGGTTGATGAGTGTAGAGCATATCCGGGAGATATGTGATATTGCTGATAAATACTGCGATGGCTACCTCAGGTTCACCACCCGTAACTGCGTGGAGTTTATGACAGACAGCGAAGAGAAGGCCAAGGCCTTAAAAGAGGACCTCATGAGCAGAAAATTCCCAGCAGGAAGTCATAAATTTCCTGTAGGTGGTACCGGCAAGTCTATTACCAACATTGTTCATACCCAGGGATGGATCCACTGCCATACCCCGGCTATTGATGCCTCGGGGATAGTAAAGTCTGTGATGGATGAACTGTGGGATTATTTTAGAAATATGACTCTACCGGCGAAGGTTAGGGTAGCTCTGGCCTGTTGTCTCAATATGTGTGGTGCGGTCCACTGCTCTGATATCGCCATATTAGGATATCATAGGAAACCGCCTGTTATTGATGATGAGGTTATAGATAAGGTGTGTGAACTTCCCCTGGTAGTGGCTGCCTGTCCTACAGGTGCTGTAGGTATAGCCAAGACAAAGGAAGGTAGGGGTACCGTAAGGATAAAGGAAGAGCGGTGCATGTTCTGTGGTAATTGCTACACTATGTGTATGGCTACCCCTCTTGCTGACGCTGAAGGGGATTGTGTAGTGATCTTGGCAGGTGGAAAGATATCAAACCGGGGAACTCCACCCAAGTTCTCCAAGGTAGTAGTCCCTGCACTTCCCAGTAATCCACCCCGGTGGCCTGAAGTGGTCCAAACCGTAAAGAAGATAGTAGAGGTCTATGCTGCAAATGCTAATAAGTATGAACGCTTGGGTGATTGGGCAGAAAGGATTGGCTGGGAGAGGTTCTTTGAGAAGTGTGGACTAACCTTTACCGAACACCTTCTCGATGATTATCGCCTGGCTTACGATACTTATAGAACTACAACCCAGTTTAAGTTTACAGAGGATGCATGGGAGGTATCTAGACAGGTAAAGGGTATTTAGGACTCAAGTAAACATTAATTTAAGGGAGCTACAACATGGAAAAGGAAGAGATAAAGAAGGCCATAATTGAATGGGCCTCAAAGCAAAAGAAGACCAAGTTCTATTTCAAAGATATGCAGAAAGCAGTACCTGATGTTAAACTGAAAGAGTTAAAGAAGGTTGTTACCGAACTGGTTCAAGATGAGGTGCTTGATTTGTTTTCAACCGGTAGCACCAGTCTGTATGGGCTAAAGGGCAGGGGCTTAACAGAAGCCCAAACCTTGGGTAAAGAAGAGGAAAAAAAGTAGCAGCCTTCCTCTGCGCAACTAGATGATGCAGGTACAGGAGGTGGAGCTATATCCGCGGTATGGGTAGCCGGCCTATATGGTCCGGCTACCCAGTTTTTTTGTGTGGAGAAAACTATAGGTAAGGTCATTATTTAGGTGTGGAAAACTTAAGTGTGTCTAGATATTTTCTTTTTATCCATATCAACCAGTTGGCTCCAGTAGAATCACCAGATACCATTCCCATTTCTGAAGCTTACATTCTGGCTCACCTAAAATCCCATG
>DTXE01000124.1 GCA_012962595.1 Syntrophaceae bacterium
AAAAAAGAAATCCTCCTACCTACAAATTGGAGGAGCTATTTTCAGGTGAAAAAGAAACCAACTCATTAGCACACATACTTCATGGGGCAAGCCCGTTAGGTGGTTTTACTTAACGGGGCTTGCGGGCAGCTTTATGATAAAGGTGGCACCCACACCTGGCTCATTGCGTACACCTATTTTGCCGTGGTGTTTTGTTATGATCTTATGGGCTATGGACAAGCCCAATCCAGAGCCGTAAACCTTGGTAGTAAAGAAGGGATTAAAGATGTTATGAATCGCTTCTTCAGAAATACCCCCACCGGTATCTCCTATCTCACATACAGCTATAGGTATGTTATCCTCCATCAATTTGTAAGTTCTTAGGGTTAATGTTCCCCGATCCCCCATGGCCTGTTTGGCATTTAATATAAGATTGGAGAAGACATACTTAATTTGGCGAGGGTCACCATAAATCGAAGGTACTTCTGAAAACTCCTTTACTATCCTGATGTTGGTCTTTTCAAAATCCCTCCTCAAAATATCCAGAACCTCTTCCATCATGGTATCCATCTGGCATTCGGTATAAGAAACCGCTTCATCTACAGAAAAGTCTAGGAGCTCCCGCAGGATTTTTTCTAACCTCTCTACCTCTCCCACAATTATCTTGAGGTATTTCTTTATAGAAGAGTCTCCCTTGATATCATCTTTGATTAAGTTATCAATTCTTCTGGCAAATCCCCCTACTGCTACCAAGGGATTTCGAATTTCATGGGCCAAGGCAGAGGCTATCTCACCCATGGCAGCCATCCTTTCCGATTCTATAAGCCTTTCCTGGGTAGTTTTCAGTTCTTTAGCCAATCTTTCCATCTGATTAAAAATCAGTGCATTTTCTAAAGAGGCAGATATCACCCCAGCCATAGACAGAAGTAGTGCTCTATCATCGGCATCGAAGTGGGTGCTCTTAGGGGTATCGATAAGCTTTTTGTCATATACACATAGCAGTCCTTGAAGCTTGCCCTTAGATCTCAAGGGAATAGATATAGTGGAAGTTACTCTCCCCTCCTTAATGGCCTTTTCACATTGAAATATGTGATTTGTTTTCTTGAATTCTGCCACTGAAATATCTTTCATACATACATGGGGCACTGTTCCTGATTGGGAGCCTAATCTAAGCTTGCCAGTTGACCCATCAACCACCTTCAGAATAGAACTTCTTGCATGGATAACTCTTGCAGTGATACTTACAATCCGCTTGAGGATTTCAGGGAGTTCAATGGTAGAGCTTACGGATTTAGCTACTTCCGCCAAGGCACTTAATTCAGTGATATGTTTCTTAGCCTCAGTATACACTCTAAAATTCCTGATAATTCCTGCTAACTCCTGTGATATAGCAATAAAGAGCTTCTCTTGTTTTGGGCCCAATCTTATAGGGCCTTTATTGACAAGAGAGAGTACACCATAGGTGAAGTCATTGTCGCCAATAGGAAAGGTTACAAATGACGAAAAGTCTCTCAAAGGAATGGGAACAGTTAGTTTGGGGTCATCCACATTTTTTATGTCATCGATAGCAATGGGTTTTCTGTCAAGCACCGGGATACCAATTACCCCTTCACCTACCGGTATAGAAAGACCATTGGGTGAAATTATACTGGGATCGCTGGAAACCTTTAACATAAGTGACTCATTGTGTTTGTCTAAAAGAAAGATATTACATAAATCACACCCAAACTCCCGAGAGAGTAAGTGTACTATACTTTGAAGCTTTTCCTCAAATCCCACAGTAGATTGCGCTATTTCAATAAACTTAGCCAATAGCTTAAATCTACTCAATTCTTCCTCTTTGCTATAGCCTTTTTATAAAGTTCCACATACCTGTGGGCCGAAGATTCCCAGGAAAAATCTTGAGTCATGGCCTGTTTCATAAGTTTTAGCCAGGCATGTTTATCTTTAAATAAATTAATGGCACGCTCAATAGCACCCATTAATGCCTCAGGAGTATAGTCAGTAAATTTAAAACCGGTCCCTATACCGGAAGAGGTATCATAATCAACTACGGTATCATCCAACCCACCCACGGCCCTAACAATGGGAATGGTTCCGTATTTTAAACTATAAAGTTGATCCAGGCCGCAAGGTT
Organism: Syntrophaceae bacterium; assembly: GCA_012962595.1. GTDB lineage: Bacteria > Desulfobacterota > DTXE01 > DTXE01 > DTXE01 > DTXE01. Next base: position 2,117 of record DTXE01000124.1, read on the forward strand.
CATACTTAGATGGCATAAGAAATATATCTGATCCCGCTAAAATCTTATGGTTCAAAGCAGCATCATACCCGATGTAGATGCCTAACTTGCCCTTATATTTAGTAGCCATGTCTACTAAGAAGGTCTGGTATCTATCTTCTCCTTTTCCCAGGATAACTAATTGCAAGTCCAGAGATATAATATTATCAAATGCCCTTGTCACCAGATCAAGGCCTTTTCGATCTATCAATTTGGACACCATGACAATTAATGGACTGTCCGAATCATTTAAGTCAAATACCCTTCTTAAATCCGCCTTGCACAATGCTTTATTCTCTATGGAATCCTGCGCATAATTAGCTGCTATCCACTGGTCTGTAGCTGGATTCCAGATATCGTAATCCACACCATTAAATACAAAAAAGAGGTCCTGAGAGCGTTCCCTGAGCACCCCATCCAGACCGCATCCATTGGCTTCAGTTTGTATCTCTGTGAGATACTTACGACTTACGGTATTTATGATATCTGCAAATACGATACCACCCTTCATAAAGTTGATCTTGCCATAGAATTCCAGAGCGGATGGCGCAAATAGCTCCCATGGAAGACCTGTCAGGGGCATGTCGTATTGCCAGAAGATTCCCTGATAACCCAGATTGTGGATAGTATAAAGGCTTGCGACTTTGGAAAGGATGGGCATATCTTTATAGAGCGTCTTAAGGTAAACAGGAATAAGGGCTGTGTGCCAATCATTACAATGGATGACATCCACATCTAGGTTTAGGGTTATGCATAGTTCCAGGACAGCCCTGGAAAAGAATGTAAACCTCTCGGCATTATCCTGGTAATCCCCATATTCGGTTCCATAGATTCCATCCCTATCGAATAATTCATCTCTGGCAATTAAATATACGGGAATTCCATCTATTTCCGATTTAAAGACCTGGCCTGCATACATTTTCCAGGATATGGGAACACCTAGGGTCTTATTGGTCTTTTTAATGGCGAGATTTGAGTATTCTACTGAACGGTATTTGGGTGATACAATGATCACTTCATGCCCAAGCCTTTTCAGTGCCTTGGGCAACCCGTGGGATACCTCAGCAAGGCCTCCCACCTTGGAAAATGGAGCAACTTCTGATGAAACAAAAAGAATCTTCATCACTCAAACCTCTATCCGAACTGCTCTCAAGAACTTAGCAGCATCCTCCTCTTTGCTATTCATGCCCTTAGCCCCACGCCCTTCGCTTTTTACATAGTACCTAATTTGAGAGTCATGTCTATCCCACTTGTTTCAGCAGCCTTAAGTTCCATCTTCCAATGGAAAAGGATGACAGAGCCTTGATATATAAATTTAAATCCTTCCTCTGATTGTGAAATTGTCTCTAAAGGAAAATACCACAAACAAGGTACAGGACTAAAATGGAAGTCCATATTTATTTTATCCCATTTATCAACCAACTGGAAACTTGTGATGTTCTCAAATTGGCCCTCTTTGCCAAGTATGTGCTTCACTCCCTGCTCCGGAATTGCATAGTACCTCATGGGGTCCTCTTTGCTAAGCAAAGTCAAATTAAATTCCACACCGAACCATAACATCGTCTTTAATTTTGCCTGACTTTTGAGATCATAGGTCACTTTTATCCATGAATTTGTTGAAAATTGGAAGGTCTTTTTCACATTGATAGGTATCTTTACACCATTCCGCCACATTCCACCATCCCTCTTGAGACTTATTGTACCAGAGTTTTTCTTGAATTGGATGGATTCTATGGCGTATGGTTGATTCACAAAGTCTCCCCACTCTGGATAGTTACACCTTTTAAATTGCTCGAAGGTAGTTTCCTCTCCCAATATATGGTCTATAAAGGAACGTCTCTCATACCAATCATAGAAAAGCCCTTTCTTAAGGTCTAGTTTCTTATGTTCTGATATCTCATGAATAGATTTAATTTCTCTGGGTACCCTTGTATTTACATTAGAGACTTTTACTTGTTCTCGAAATTTGTGGTGATAGACCTCCTCTCTTCGAGTTAGGGTATCGGCTAGGTTAAAGGCTCTGGGTTTGAAGTCTAACTCAAAAAGGGTACCACCATAAGCAGGTGAAAAATAGGCATTCATTATAGAATTTGAAACCAGAACCTCCTGTCTCCCATCCTTATCAAAGTCTATTATCTCGTAGGTTAACCACTTATCCTTTCCTTTGTGGCTCTTTTGCTCGGCCATCTGTTCTGCCCTAATTAAATGCTCATATACTGCATGGCGGAGATGGTTTAGATATAGACCACCGAAGACCCCATGCCAATAGGCACAATTACATTGGCCTTTCCACATCTCTCTTCTGGCGCGAGGTAAATTTCTTACCTTTTTGCTTACGTAAAGCATTTTCTTATGCATCATGTTACTTTCAGGGTATTTTACCATAAAGTTATCCCAAAGTCCTCCCCTTATAAATGGACGGTAGACATCCCTTTTTCCCTGATCAGCCAAGTCAACAAGCATGTCTTTAAATCTGATGGCTGCCTTTGTAGGTAAGGCCCATTCCATCATCTCATGGTATGAGGTGTTAGGAAGATATATGCGGCCCCTTGGTGGAAAGCTATCCATATATTCAGAAAAGGTGAGCATCTCAATCCAGTCAGAATTTTCATCTAAACATGTCATAAACCTATCCAACCAGCCCTTTTTGTAAACCCAACCATAGGTGCCAGGCCATATTCCAAATTTCTCCCCATCATCACCATAGGTGACTGCCACCGTTCCAAACCTCTCCATGAGCTCTCTAAAGAACTTCAAAGTTTCTTCTACTTTTCTGAAAGGTATCAAGTATCTAAGCTCCTTACGTATGGGGAATATGGCCAGAGGAAAGCCATCCTTCTCGGTCATGTAGTATCCAAACATATCTTCCGCATCGAGTCCAGCATAATAGAAGTGGGTATCATCGGTAAGGGTATACTTCATACCCGTTTTAGAGATCCTTTTAGGAAGAGAGGTGTCCCAGATACGTTCTGCCAGCCAGAATCCTGACGGATCATAACCAAAGTTCTTTTGGATATATTTAGTAAGCATTTTCATCTGTCCAATGGCATCGGCCTCTGGAATAGATGCCAAAAGCGGCTCATAAAATCCACCGCCTAGCATCTCCACCTGTTTTCTCCATACCAGTTTATGTATACGTCTCAATATCTGAGGTCTATTTTTCTCTATCCACTCGAGCAAGGGGCCTGAATAGTGAAGGGCTATCCTAAACCTGGGATGCCTTTCCAGACACTCTAAAAAGGGCAAATAGCATTGGCTCATGCCTTCTCTGAATACGTTATCAAAATTGCCCACAGGCTGGTGGTTATGAACGCCGAATAAGAAATATATCTTCGACATATCCTTCGCTACTCATTAGCCAGTCTTGGATTTCACAGATATTAAGAGTTAATAAGGTATCTGGTAGGTGATGTCAAGGAAGTTGTAATGAGTAAGGAGCTTGATGCAACATCTTGATCATGTTATAAATGTAGCAAAAAATGGATTTCAAAAAACAATGATCCAGCCAGATAAAGAGAGACAGGAAAAATCGATAAAAGAGCAAATACGAAAATTTATGGTTACACCTCGGAAAACAGAGGATCATGTCCGCAGAAAATGGAAATTTTCACTATGGTACTTTGTCATCACCATCCTTGTTATTATGTTAATCCAGAATTATATGATTTCTAAACATATAGAAACCATACCTTACAGTCAATTCAAGCAGTACGTGATTAAAGGCAAAGTTAAGGATTTGGCAATCAGGCCTGATGATATCAGCGGCATCATCACAGAGGATATTAAAGGCAGAAAGGATATACCATTTGTTACGGTAAGAGTGGAGGATCGTGAACTCATTCCATTATTAGATAAATATAGGATAAGTTATTCCGGTCACCATGAGAGCAAATGGATTACTACATTTTTGTCATGGGTGATTCCCCTGATTCTTTTCTTTGCATTGTGGAGTCTCCTTATCCGGCGGATGGGAGGCGGTGCAGGAGTGCTATCCGTTGGTAAGGCTAAGCCGAAGATATATGCGGAAAGTGAGGTAAATATAAAATTTGATGACGTAGCAGGAATAGATGAGGCCAAAGCTGAGCTTCAGGAGGTAGTAGAGTTTTTAAAAAATCCTGAGAAGTTCAGGCACCTTGGCGCCAGGATACCCAAAGGGGTCCTTTTGGTGGGTCCCCCAGGAACGGGAAAGACATTGCTTGCTCGGGCAGTAGCAGGGGAGGCGAAAGTCCACTTTTTTAGCCTTAGCGGTACTGATTTTGTTGAGATGTTTGTAGGAGTGGGTGCTGCACGGGTACGGGATCTATTTGCTCAGGCTAAAAATAATGCACCTTGTATAATTTTTATAGATGAACTGGATGCCTTGGGAAAGGCTAGGGCAATCGCCCCCATAGCCGGAGGCCATGAAGAGAGGGAACATACCCTTAATCAACTTTTAGTGGAGATGGATGGATTTGATCCTACTTCTGGTGTAATCATTATGGGGGCTACTAATAGGCCTGAGATCTTGGACCCAGCGCTACTTCGGCCTGGGAGGTTTGATCGCCATGTGGCCATTGATCGCCCTGATATAAAGGGAAGAGCTGCCATATTAAGAATCCATGCCAAGGGAATTAAATTGGCAGAGGATGTGGATCTTGACAAAATAGCAGCCATGACCCCTGGTTTTGTGGGGGCGGACTTGGCTAATTTAGTCAATGAGGCTGCCTTGCTTGCAGCCCGCCATAACAAAGATAGGGTGGGAATGTCGGAGTTTGGAGAGGCCATTGACCGCATTGTTGGAGGATTAGAGAAAAAAAGTCGAGTGATGAACAAGAAAGAAAAGGAGATTGTAGCTTATCACGAAAGCGGCCATGCATTGGTAGCCAACAGCCTTCCCACTACTGAGCCCGTGCAAAAGATTTCCATTATTCCCAGGGGTATTGCTGCCCTGGGATATACCAGACAACTCCCTACCGAGGATCGATATCTAATGACCTTGAACGAGCTTAAAGATAGGTTGTGTGTCCTTTTGGGTGGTCGTGTGGCAGAAGAAATCATCTTTGGTGATATATCCACAGGTGCACAAAGCGACCTCCTAAGGGCCACAGATATAGCCAGAACCATGGTGGCTGAGTATGGCATGAGCAAGCGCTTGGGACTTGCTTCTTATGCAAAAGAGAAAAGACCTCTGTTTTTAGATACCGGCTTGGCGCCCATTAAGGAATATAGTGAGGAGAAGGCACGAGAAATAGATGAGGAGGTAGATCACCTTTTAGAAGAGGCATATCAGAGGGTTAAAGGCATACTTGCAGAAAGAAAGGACAAACTTCATAAGGTAGCAAAATCTCTTTTGGAAAAAGAGGTTCTGGAAGGGGAAGAGCTGAAAGCTTTATTAGTCTAAATTTAGATTACATCAAATCCCAAGTTTGATTCCTAAGGACTTCTGGTTTATTGACAGTCTTCCTAATAAGTGATATGAGAATCCAACCTTTCTACCCGTAAAAAGCCGATTTTCTTAATCCTTAGTGTCAATTGTGAATCAGGGGGTTATAGTTGAATATTACCATTATTGGAGCCGGAGAGGTAGGCTACCATATTGCCAGCAGACTATCTAGAGAAAATAATGATGTGGTCCTCATCGATAAGAGTGCCGATAGGATAAAGTATGTTTTTGAAAACCTGGATGTAAAAACTATTCACGGCTCAGGGAGCAGTCCAAATATCTTAAAAGAGGCAGGTATTGAATCTAGCGATATGCTCATCGCCGTTGCGGATAGCGACGAAATTAATATGATGGCCTGTCTATTTGCAAACATGCTCTCTCCCCATACAATCAAGATTGCCAGAATAAGGAATCCCGAATTTCTTGGAAATCCAAGAATATTTAGCCCTGATTTCCTCAATATTCATCTAATTATAAATCCCGAAGTAGAGGTGGTGAAGACCGTTCTGCGGTTAATGGAAGTTCCAGGGGCTTCGGATGTGATAGATTTTGCTGAGGGAAAGGTAAAGCTTGTAGGAATTAAGGTCCTTGCTACCTCTCCTATGGCTGGCTTAAAGCTTAGGGAACTCGATAAAAAGGGACTAAACCATGAAATATTGATTGCGGCCATTGTGCGAGGCAATCAGATGATTATCCCTCGTGGGGAAGATACCATAATGAGTAATGATCTGGTCTATGTGGTGACCGAAAAAAAGAAGACTCCACGGGTATTGAAGTTATTCGGAAAGAAGGGCGAACCTGTTCATAGGGTTCTTATTATCGGGGGAGGAAGCATAGGAACCACCTTGGCCACCGAATTAGAAAAGAGGCATATTCATGTCAAGATTATTGAAAAGGATACGGAACGGTGCACATATTTGGCAGAACAATTAGAAAAAACCGTAGTTTTAGAGGGGGATGGAACTGACCAAGCCCTTTTACAGGAGGAAAATGTTCAGGACATGGATTTTGTGATGTCTGCAACCGGCGACCAAGAAAATAACGTACTCATTTCATTGCTGGCACAAGGTCTGGGAGCCAGAAAGACCATTACTCGAATAGATAAATTTAGCTATATACCCTTGGCTTCCACCATTGGTTTGGACATAATCGTGAGCCCTAGGCTATCAGCTGTAAGCACTATCCTTCAGTATACCCGAAGGGGAAGAATCCTCTCAGTGGTACCATTAAAAGGGGAGGATGCAGAGGCCATTGAGGTGCTTGCCATGGAGACCTCCGATATTGTGGGAAGCCCCTTGAGAAAAATAAAATTTCCTAAAGGGGCCATTATAGCAGCCATTGTGAGGAAAGATGAGGTGATTATTCCCAGTGGAGAAAGCGTAATTGCTCCTCAAGACCGGATCATCATCTTTTCTAGCAAGGAATCAGTTCCTGAGGTAGAAAAGGCCTTAATGGTCAAATTGGAGTATTTCTGAGTTGAGAATCTCATACGCACTTCACCTCTTGGGTATCATCATTATCTTCCTAGGCCTTGCCATGATTGCCCCCTTATTTATTTCCCTTTTATACAAAGATAGAAGTAGCTGGGCATTGCTTAAGGCCCTTCTAGTCACTATTTTTAGCGGATTCATCTTGTATTTTTTCTTTAGAGGGAAGAACCACAGGGTGCTTACACACCGAGAAGGCATTGGCATTGTGGCCTTAGGGTGGGTCTCTGCCGGTCTTTTTGGTGCCCTGCCTTTTTTCTTTGCTGGAACCTTTGATACCTTTGTAGACGCCCTCTTTGAATCTGTTTCAGGATTTACTACTACGGGGGCCTCGGTTTTAGTAAACATTGAATCCTTACCTAAAGGCATACTGTTTTGGAGAAGCTTAACTCAATGGTTAGGTGGAATGGGAATTATCGTTCTCTCCCTCGCCATCTTGCCCTTTTTAGGAGTGGGTGGGATGCAGCTCTATAAGGCAGAGATTCCTGCCCCTGTAGTTGACAAATTAAAACCCAGAATCTCTGAAACTGCCAAGCTACTATGGAAAGTCTATGTGCTCATTTCAGCAATGGAGGTACTCCTTCTATGTATGGGGGGTATGGATATCTTTGATTCTCTGTGTCATACGTTTGACACCATGGCTACAGGGGGCTTTTCTACTAAAAATGCCAGTATCGGCCATTATAAAAGCGTTTACTTTGACTGTATCATCATTTTCTTTATGTTAATGGCGGGGGTTAACTTTTCACTCCATTATCAGCTTTTAAAAGGCCATATAACCACTTTTTGGAAAAATCCAGAATTTCGCTTTTTCATGATGCTTGTGGCCTTTTTTACCGCCACGGTCACGCTCAATTTATACACCCATCATTTCCATAATCTGCCTCAATCCCTTCGTTATAGTGCCTTCCAAGTATGTTCCATTATTACAACTACAGGGTATACTACCACAGATTTTGAGAAGTGGCCTGCATTATCTAGAAGTATCCTGTTTATCTGTATGTTTATTGGCGCCTCTGCAGGATCAACCGGGGGCGGGATAAAGTGTTTAAGGATTATGTTATTACTCAAGCATAGCTACAGGGAATTGTTTAGAATCATCCATCCCCATGCCGTTACCCAGCTTAAACTGGCTGGAAAAGTAGTTTCTGCTGAGGTCATAAATAGTATCTGGGGGTTCTTTGTGTTATATTTGGGCCTGTTCGTCCTAGCCTCATTCATGTTGGCGGCCATGGGAGTAGATCTTATCAGCTCATTTTCTGCTGTAGCAGCAAGTATAGGTAATGTCGGTCCCGGCTTGGGAATAGTGGGACCAGCCCAAAATTATAGTCACATTCCATACCTTGGGAAATGGTTACTCATATTATGCATGCTTTTGGGTAGATTAGAAATCTATACCATCATCATCCTTTTTGTTCCAGAATATTGGAAAAAATGAGCCAAATGGCCCTGATACATGTAAAAATAGCTCCTCCAATCTATAGGCAGGAAAGTTTCTTTCTTGCTAGCTCCTCTTGTTTAAATTCCAAATCCCAAGCATCAAATACCAAGCATGTTTTTG